>NZ_JBICCO010000128.1:0-13916 GCF_043119405.1 Achromobacter sp. 413638 | reverse complement strand
GGGCCGGTCGCGGCGGCAACAAGGCCGAAGGGTCGCGCGCCGCGGGCAAGGGCGCGGGCGGTCAGGCTGGCAAGAGCGCGGGGCAGGGCGGCAATAAGTCGCGTTCGTCGCGCGGTTCCGCGCCGCGAGGCGATGATTGGCAGCCGCGCGGCGCCAGCGCGCACGAGTCGCGTCTGGGCGTGCTGGGTGGCGGCCGGGGTCGTCAGGGGCGCTGAGTCCTGGCCGGCGCTTGCTTGAGGTCGTTCCACCCTCTTGGCGGAGCGGCTGCTGGCGGGGCTTGCCGGCTGATTCGTCCCGCTTAATCGTAAGCCCGTGAGGTATCAGGTATTTTTCCGGTTTATCTGGTAAAATCAATGGTTTTCATGGCTTTCGCGTCTTTGCGTGCCTTCGCCAGCCCTGCGGGTTGCCCCTATACAGGGGATACCCGCAAGTGATGCCAGCAGAAATGCAAGCATCAGGCAGGCTTGAAGGGCGAGGCGCAAAGCGGCGCTTTTGCCAGCGGTGCCTTTTTGGGGCGTGCGCGGGCGAGGCAGGGCAAATCGGCCGGGGCCGATTGCCGCATTTTTAGGTCGCAATTTGGGCGCTGCCTGGCATTGCTCCTTACGTGAAGTAGGGCAGCGGCCGGGCATTGCGCAATACGATGGGCTGGGCGTGCAGCCCATTTTTTTTGAGTATATGGCTGATTTATTCGCATTGACCGAAGAGGCTCTGGCCGGCATGGACGTCGAACTCGTCGACGTCGAGCGTGCCGCCCTGGGCCTTTTGCGCGTGACGATCGATCGGATCGGCGGCGTGCGCATCGAAGACTGTGAGCAGGTGTCTCGCCAGCTGTCGCGGGTGTACGAAGTCGAGAACGTCGACTACAAGCGGCTCGAAGTCGGTTCGCCGGGCGTGGACCGTCCGCTGCGCACCGAGGCCGAGTTCCGCCGTTTCGCGGGCGAGCGCATCGAGATCAAGCTGCGCGAGGCCATGGATGGACGCAAGGTCTTCTCCGGCACGCTGGTCGTGCCCGAGGATGACGCCGAGCCGCAAGCCGGCCAGGCGCAAAAGACCGTGTTCGGTCTCGAATTTGAGGCAAAGAAGAACGAAGTGCAGGTGTTGAACTTCTCGCTCGACGATGTCGAGCGCGCAAAACTGGACCCCGTTCTGGATTTCAAGGGCAAAAAGCGATGAGTCGCGAAATTCTTCTGTTGGTCGATGCCTTGGCGCGCGAAAAGAACGTCACGCGCGACGTGGTATTCGGAGCACTCGAAAGTGCGCTGGCCTCGGCCATGAAAAAGCGTTTCAAGGACGACGCCGAAATCCGCGTCTCCATCGATAGGGAAACCGGCAGCCACGAAGGGTTCCGCCGGTGGCTGGTCGTGCCCGACGAAGCGGGCCTGCAAGAGCCAGACAAGCAGGAAATGCTGTCGGACGCCCAGGAAATGGTGCCTGGCATCCAGGCTGGCGAATACATCGAAGAGGCCCTCGAGCCCGTCGAGTTCGGCCGCATCGGCGCCCAGGCCGCCAAGCAGGCGATCCTGCAGAAGATCCGCGACGCCGAGCGCGAGCAGGTCCTGAACGACTTCCTGGATCGTGGCGAGACCATCGTGTCCGGCACCATCAAGCGCATGGACAAGGGCGACGTCATCGTCGAGACCGGCAAGATCGAAGCCCGCCTGCCGCGCTCGGAAATGATCCCGAAGGAAAACCTGCGCGTGGCCGACCGCGTGCGCGCCTATGTGCTGCGCGTGGACCACGCCGCCCGTGGCCAGCAGGTCATCCTGTCGCGCACCTCGCCGGAATTCATCCGCCAGCTGTTCGAAAACGAAGTGCCCGAGATCGAGCAGGGCCTGCTCGAAATCAAGGCCGCCGCCCGTGATCCCGGCGTGCGTGCGAAGATCGCCGTGGTGGCTTACGATAAGCGCATCGATCCCATCGGCACCTGCGTGGGCATGCGCGGTTCGCGCGTGACCGCGGTCCGCAACGAGCTGGGCGGCGAACAGGTCGATATCGTGCTGTGGTCCGAAGACCCGGCGCAGTTCGTGATCGGCGCGCTGGCCCCGGCCAACGTCGAGTCCATCGTCGTCGACGAGGACAAGCACGCGATGGACGTGGTGGTGGACGAGGAAAACCTGCCCAAGGCCATCGGCGCCAAGGGCCAGAACGTGCGCCTGGCGTCCGAGCTGACCGGCTGGCAGATCAATATCATGACGCCGGAAGAAAGCCTGAACCGCCAGGAAGTCGAGCGGTCCGCGCTGCGCGCCACGTTCATGAACAAGCTGGACGTCGACGAGGAAGTCGCTGACATCCTGATCGACGAAGGCTTTACCGGTATCGAGGAAATCGCCTACGTTCCCATGCAGGAACTGCTGGAAATCGAGGCGTTCGACGAAGACACCATCAATGAGTTGCGTGCCCGCGCCCGCAATGCGCTGCTGACCGAGGCGATCGCCCAGGAAGAGCGTCTTGAGACCGCGCAGGATCTGTTGGAACTCGAAGGCGTGACGCCCGAGCTGGCTGCCAAGCTGGCCGAGCGTCAGGTGCATACGCGTGACGATCTGGCCGAACTGGCGACGGACGAGCTGGCGGAAATCGCCGGTCTGACCGAGCAGGAAGCCAGCGATCTGATCATGCGTGCCCGTGCCCATTGGTTCGACGAGGAATAACCATAAGGACACGCGTCCGCGGCGGACGGAGCGCTTTCATCCGCCGCGAGTTCACGTTGTTTGTCATAGCTGCATATAGGGAAGAGAGAGCCTAATGTCGAGTAACACCGTCGCCCAGTTCGCTACCGAGCTGAAAATGCCTGCCAACGTGCTGCTGGAGCAGTTGCGTTCGGCTGGCGTTGACCTCAAATCGGTTGACGATTCCGTCACCGACAGCGACAAGGCGAAATTGCTCGACTCGCTGCGTCGGGCCCACGGCGCGACCGAAGGCAAGAAGATCACCCTGACGCGGCGCCAGACCTCCGAGATCCGTCAGGCGGACGCCACCGGTCGCTCGCGCACTATCCAGGTCGAAGTGCGCAAGAAACGCGTCTTCGTCAAGCGCGATCCGTCCGAACTGGCGCAAGAGCACGCCGCCGCCGTGCGAGCGGAAGAAGAAGCCGCCGCCGCTGCCGCAGAAGAAGCGAGCGTGCCGGCAACGGCCGCGCCCGCCGCTCCCCAGGAGCCGATCCGCGAAGCCGCGCCCGTGCAGGCGCAGGCTCCCGCCGAGCCGGCGCCCGAGGCCAAGCCCGTCGTAGTCGAAGCGTCCGAGCCGGCGCAAGCGGCTGCGCCCGTTGAATCCGTCGCGGCCGAAGCGCCCGCCCCCGTCAAGGAACAGGCCCCTGAAGTCCAGGCGCAGCCCGAGTCCGAATCGACGCCGGCACCCGCTCCTGCCGAGCCCGTGGCCCAAGAGGCCAAGCCCGAAGTCAAGACTGAACCCGCCGAGCCCAAGGCTGAAGAAGCCAAGCCGGAACCCGTTGTGCTAGCTACCAAGTCAGAATCCTCTTCCTCGCAGGCCGCCGCGCCTGCCGCGCAGGCCCAGCAGCCCGCCGCCAAGTCCGAACCCGCCAAGGCGCCCGCGAAGGCTGAACCCGCCGCCGCGCCCAAGGCCGCCCGTCCCGCCGACACGCGTCGCGCCATGCCGCCGGTGGCGTCCAACGCCGCCCGCGACGAAGCGCGCCGCGCCGCCGAGGCCGAAGCCGCCGCGCTGCGCGAGATGCTGAACCGTCCGCGCAAGGTGCTGCGCGCTCCCGAGCCGGAAGCGCCTGCCGCGCCTCTGTCGGGCACGCTGCACAAGCCGGCCGGCAAGACCGCCGCCGCGCCCGCTGGCGCCGCCAAGAAGGACGCCAAGCCGGGCGCTCCCGGTTCGAAGAAGACCATCAAGACGGCCGAAGTCTCCTCGACCTGGTCCGACGACGCCTCCCGCAAGAAGCCGGCCGACAAGCCGGCGGCGCCTGCCAGCCGCGACGGCTGGCGCGCCGGCGGCAAGGGCGGCGGCAAGTCCGGCGGCCGTGGCGGTCGCAACCAGCAGAACGATCGCCGCAACGAGCCGGCGCCGCAGGAATTCATCGCGCGTGAAGTCCACGTGCCCGAGACCATCAGCGTGGCCGACCTGGCGCACAAGATGTCCGTCAAGGCCGCGGAAGTCATCAAGCACCTGATGAAGCTGGGCCAGATGGTCACCATCAACCAGGTGCTGGACCAGGAAACGGCCATGATCGTGGTCGAGGAACTGGGCCACGTCGCCATCGCCGCCAAGCTGGACGATCCGGAAGCCTTCCTGGACGAATCGGCCACCGTGTCGGAATCCGAGCAACTGCCGCGCGCGCCGGTCGTGACCGTCATGGGCCACGTCGACCACGGCAAGACCTCGCTGCTGGACTACATCCGCCGCGCCAAGGTCGCCGCGGGCGAAGCCGGCGGCATCACGCAGCACATCGGCGCTTACCACGTCGAAACCGAGCGCGGCATGGTCACCTTCCTCGACACCCCGGGCCACGAGGCGTTCACCGCCATGCGCGCCCGTGGCGCCAAGGCCACCGACATCGTCATCCTGGTGTGCGCGGCGGACGACGGCGTGATGCCGCAGACCCGTGAAGCCATCCACCATGCGAAGGCCGCCGGCGTGCCCATGGTCGTGGCCATGACCAAGATCGACAAGCCCAGCGCCAACCCCGACCGCGTCAAGCAGGAACTGGTCGCCGAGGAAGTGGTGCCGGAAGAATACGGCGGCGACGTGCCCTTCGTGGCCGTGTCCGCCAAGACCGGCGAAGGCATCGACGATCTGCTCGAGAACGTCCTGCTGCAAGCCGAAGTACTGGAACTGAAGGCGCCGGTCGACGCCTCCGCCAAGGGCCTGGTCATCGAAGCCCGCCTGGACAAGGGCCGCGGCCCGGTCGCCACCATCCTGGTGCAAAGCGGCACGCTGCATCGCGGCGACGTGGTGCTGGCTGGCGCCAGCTTTGGCCGCGTGCGCGCCATGCTGGACGAGAACGGCAAGCCCATCCAGGAAGCCGGTCCGTCGATCCCCGTGGAAATCCAGGGCCTGACCGAAGTCCCGGCCGCCGGCGACGAACTGATGGTGCTGTCCGACGAGCGCAAGGCGCGCGAAATCGCGCTGTTCCGCCAAGGCAAGTTCCGCGACGTCAAGCTGGCTCGCCAGCAGGCCGCCAAGCTGGAATCCATGTTCGACAACCTGGGCGAAGGCACGCAGACCCTGGCGCTGATCGTCAAGACCGACGTCCAGGGCTCGCAGGAAGCGCTGGTGCAGTCGCTGACCAAGCTGTCCACCGACGAAGTGCGCGTGCAGGTCGTGCACGCCGCCGTGGGCGGCATCTCGGAAAGCGACATCAACCTGGCCATCGCGTCCAACGCCGTGGTGATCGGCTTCAACGTCCGCGCCGAAGCCAGCGCCAAGAAGCTGGCCGAGTCCAACGGCATCGACGTGCGCTACTACAACATCATCTACGACGCCGTGGATGAAGTGAAGGCAGCCATGTCGGGCATGCTGGCGCCCGAGAAGAAGGAAGAAGTCATCGGCCTGGTCGAGATCCGCGAGGTCTACAGCATCTCCCGCATCGGCAACATCGCCGGTTGTATGGTGCTGGACGGTCTGGTCAAGCGCGACTCGCAAGTCCGCCTGCTGCGCAACAACGTTGTCCAGTGGACCGGCCATCTGGAATCGCTGCGCCGCTTCAAGGACGACGTCAAGGAAGTCAAGTCGGGCTTCGACTGCGGTCTTACGCTGCGCGGCAACAATGACATCCAGGTGGGCGACCAGCTGGAAGTCTTTGAAATCAAGGAAATCGCGCGTACGCTGTAAGGCAGCGTCCGTGAGCTTTATCTCTACATGAGCCGTCACAAGTCCAAAGCCATCCCCGGCCGCAATCTGCGGCTGGCCGACCAGATCCAGAAGGATCTGGCCGGGATCATCCAGCGCGAGATCGACACGACCCGCGCTGGACTGATCACGCTCTCGGGAGTGGAGCTGTCGACCGACTACGCGCACGCGAAGGTGTATTTCACGGTCCTGGGCGCCGAGCCCGAGGCCGCGACCGCCTTGCTGAACGAGAAGGCCGGCTGGCTGCACTCGCAGCTGTACAAGCTGCTGCACATTCATACTGTCCCCACTTTGCGCTTCTTCCACGACGAGCAGATTGCCCGTGGCATTGAAATGTCGATCCTCATCGACCGCGCGAACCGGTCCGGCCCCCATTCGGGCGTGCCTGACGAACCTGAAGACCAGTCCTGATCGGGCTGTCGTCGCTGCTTCAACTTTCCGGATTCCGACGATGGCTAAACGACGCGGGCTTGCGCTCGACGGTGTGCTGTTGCTCGACAAACCTGTGGGTTTGTCGAGCAATCACGCCCTGCAGCGCGCCAAACGCACGGTGGACGCGGCCAAGGCCGGTCACACCGGCACGCTCGACCCTTTCGCTACCGGCCTCTTGCTGTGCTGTATGGGCCGGGCGACCAAGATTTCCGGCGCCATGCTCAACGCCGACAAGACATATCGCGCTACGCTGCAATTTGGCGAGGAAACCGATTCCGGCGACCTGACCGGCAACGTCGTCGCCACGGCCGCGCCCGGCTTCACGGTCACGAAGCAGGCGCTGCGCGATGCGCTGTCACGTTTTTCGGGCACGATCGAGCAGATTCCGCCCATGTACTCGGCGCTCAAGCGCGACGGCAAGCCGCTGTACGAGTATGCGCGGCAGGGTATCGAGCTGGAGCGGCCGCCGCGCCAGGTCACGATTTACCGCATCGAGCTGCTGTCCCTGTCCGGGACGCAGGCAGAGATCGATGTCGCATGCAGTAAAGGCACGTACATCCGCACGCTGGCCCAGGACATCGGGCGCGCGCTGGGGTGCTATGCCCACCTGGCGGCGCTGCGGCGCACGCACGTCGGGCCGTTTTCGCTGGACCGCGCCGTCACGCTGGACGCCTTGCAGGCCATGCCAGACCCCAAGCAGGCATTGCTTGCATTGAACGAATTGCCGGAGGGCCTGCTGCCTTCCAAAACCTTAAAGGACTCGCTATGACTCGCGCCCTGCGCAACGTCGCCATCATTGCCCACGTGGACCACGGCAAGACCACCCTGGTCGACCAGCTGCTGCGCCAATCGGGCACCTTCCGCGAAAACCAGGCGCTGACCGAACGGGTCATGGACTCGAACGACCTGGAAAAGGAACGCGGCATCACCATTCTGGCCAAGAACTGCGCCGTCGAATACCAGGGCACGCACATCAACATCGTCGACACCCCGGGACACGCGGACTTCGGCGGTGAAGTCGAGCGCGTGCTGTCCATGGTGGACGGCGTGCTGCTGCTGGTCGATGCGGTCGAAGGCCCGATGCCCCAGACCATCTTCGTGACCCGCAAGGCGCTGGCCCTGGGCCTGAAGCCCATCGTCGTGGTCAACAAGGTCGACCGTCCGGGCGCGCGCACCGACTTCGTCATCAACGCCACGTTCGACCTGTTCGACAAGCTGGGCGCCACCGACGAGCAGCTGGACTTCCCGGTGGTGTACGCCTCGGGCCTGTCGGGCTATGCCGGCCTGACCCCCGACGTGCGCGAGGGTGACATGCGCCCGCTGTTCGACGCCATCCTGCAGCACGTGCCGCAGCGCGACGACGATCCCAACGCCCCGCTGCAGATGCAGATCATCTCGCTGGACTACAGCAGCTACGTGGGCAAGATCGGCGTCGGCCGCATCAACCGTGGCCGCATGCGTCCCGGCATGGAAATCGCCTACAAGTTCGGCCCTGAAGGCCAGGGCGGTCGTGGCCGCATCAACCAGGTGCTGAAGTTCCATGGCCTGGAGCGCGTGGTGGTGGATGAAGCCGAAGCCGGCGACATCGTGCTGATCAACGGCATCGAGGAAATCGGCATCGGTTCCACCGTGATGGATCCGGTGGCGCAGGAGCCGCTGCCGATGCTGCGCATCGACGAGCCCACGCTGACCATGAACTTCATGGTCAATACCTCGCCGCTGGCCGGCCGCGAAGGCAAGTTCGTGACCAGCCGCCAGCTGCGCGACCGCCTGGACCGCGAACTGAAGTCCAACGTGGCGCTGCGCGTGCGCGACACGGGCGACGACACCGTGTTCGAAGTGTCCGGTCGCGGCGAACTGCACCTGACCATTCTGCTGGAAACGATGCGCCGCGAAGGCTACGAGCTGGCCGTGTCGCGTCCGCGCGTGGTGTTCAAGGAAATCGATGGCGTCAAGTGCGAGCCGTTCGAGTCGCTGACCATCGACGTCGAAGACGCCCACCAGGGCGGCGTCATGGAAGAGCTGGGCCGCCGCAAGGGCGACCTGCAGGACATGCAGCCGGACGGCCGTGGCCGCACCCGCCTGGAATACCTGATCCCGGCCCGTGGCCTGATCGGCTTCCAGAACGAGTTCCTGACGCTGACGCGCGGCACGGGCCTGATGAGCCACATCTTCCACGAATACGCGCCCATCAAGGAAGGCTCGATCGGCGAGCGCCGCAACGGCGTGTTGATCAGCCAGGACAACGGCGACGCCGTGGCCTACGCGCTGTGGAAGCTGCAGGATCGCGGCCGCATGTTCGTGAACCCGGGCGAAGCGCTGTACGAAGGCATGATCATCGGCATCCACAGCCGCGACAACGACCTGGTCGTGAACCCGATCAAGGGCAAGCAGCTGACCAACGTGCGCGCCTCCGGCACGGACGAAGCGGTGCGCCTGGTGCCGCCGATCCAGATGTCGCTGGAATACGCCGTCGAATTCATCGACGACGACGAACTGGTCGAACTGACGCCCAAGTCGATCCGCCTGCGCAAGCGCTACCTGCAAGAGCATGAGCGCAAGCGCGCCGCCCGCGAATCGGCGGTGTAAGCATGGCGCGGGGCCCGGCCCCGCGATGCGCTTCCCGCGTCGGACGTGGACGAGAAAATGCCCCTTGATCGCTCAAGGGGCATTTTCTTTGGCCGGACAATCTGCTCGCAGACTGGCTCCGGGGGCCCGTGCCTCAGCCGTGCTGATGCCGGTATTCCTGCGTCCGGCCGCCATACCCATACGCCGCGGCGCGCGCATCGATCACGTGTACATACGAGCACTCGTGCAGCTCGCCCAGGATGCCCCGGAAGGCATCGTAGATATCCTGGATGTAGCGCGCCTTCTCCGCCTTGGTGTTGGTCTCGTCGGTGACGCTGATGTCCAGGTGGAAGGCGTTCCTGCCCAGTTCGGACAGCGCCTGCCCGCCGATGAACCATTGTTCATGAGGGATGTACTGCAGCGTGATGGCGATGACCGGCAGCTTCTTGCCCAGCACGGACTGCGTCAGGCCGGCGACGGATTCGACGACGCGGCGGCTGACGGTGGGATCGGGTTGGCCGGACAGGTGGACGACGATGTGGGGCATGGCAGGCTCCTTCAAGTGGAGGATCGGATCGGAAAGGCCGGATGGCTGGAGCCAGTCTAGGTGTTGCGTTGACATCGGAAAAGCGGGAATTTATGATCTTATCCATCGTTAAATCCGTTGGATAAGGACTGCCCATGGCCGGTTTCGATCTGGATCAGCTACGCACCCTGGTCGCCGTGCTGGATGCGGGCAGCCTGACCGCCGCCGCCCCGCGCGTATTCCTGTCGCAATCCTCGGTCAGCGAGCAGATGCGCAAGCTTGAGGAGCGCGCCGGCCAGCCGCTGTTGTTGCGCGGCAAGAATGGCGTGACGGCGACGCCAGCGGGCCTGCGCCTGCTGGAACATGCCCGCGCCATCCTGGCGCTCAGCGACGCGGCCTATCGCGACCTGCGCGGCGTGCCCATGCGCGGCGAGCTGAACCTGTGCATCACGGATTATTTCCGTCCCGGCGATGTAGCGCGCATGCTGCGCCGGCTGAACGAGCAATATCCGCAGTTGCGGCTGTACGTCAGGATCATGAAGAGCGGCGAGATCGAGAGCGCCTATGCGCGCGGCGGCATCGACGTGGGCGTGTCCATGGTCGTCCAGGAGGACGGCGCGGCGGACGGAATCCCGGCAGGCGAGATGCTGCGGCGCGAACCCTTGATGTGGATGGCGGCGCAAGGCGCGCGGCCAGGATGCGACCCGCTGTCGCTGCTGGCCCTGCCCGAGACCTGTGCATTGCGTCAGTACGCCGAGCGCACCCTGACCCGTGGCGGCATCGCCTATGCCGTGGCGCACGTGGCCTCAGGCGTGGCCGGCCTGCAACTGGCGCTGGCGGCGGGGTTGGGCGTGGCCTGCCTGAACGAGTCGGCGCTGGCGCCGGGCATCGCGCGGCTGGATGCGCCGGACCTGCCGGCGTTGCCGCAGGCGGCGTTCCGGGTGCTGCCTGCCCGGCCCGGCGAGGATGCCTTCGTCGCCAGGGCGCGCGAGGTAATCACGCAGGCCCTGCGCTGACACGACGCCGAAGCGGCGTCCAAGGGGCATCGAAGGGGCAGGTATGGGGCAGGCAAGGCCGCCGCGAGCGGCGGCCTGCCATGCGTCAAGCTGGCAGCGAGGGCGCGTAGCGCGCGTCGGCGTTGCTGACCTGGGCGTGGAATTCCGCCACCTTGCGCACGACCTTTTGCGGATCGTCCTCGATGATGAACAGGTTCAGGTCGTGGGCGCCGATCATGCCGTTGCTCAGCAGCTGCGCGCCCAGCCATTCGACCAGGCCGGACCAGTATTCGCTGCCCACCAGCACGATGGGCGCGGGCGGCACCTTGCCGGTCTGGATCAGCGTCAACGCTTCGAAGAGCTCGTCCAGGGTGCCGAAGCCGCCCGGCATCGCCACGTAGGCGAAGCTGTGCATGAAAAAGGTGGCCTTGCGCGAGAAGAAGTACTCGAATGACAGGCTGATGGTCTGGTATTCGTTGTTGTGGGCCTCGTGCGGCAGGCTGATGTTCAGCCCGATGCTGGTGCCGCCCGCTTCGAATGCGCCCTTGTTGGCCGCTTCCATGATGCCGGGGCCGCCCCCGGCGATGACGGCGAAGCCGGCCTGCGCCAGGGCCTTGGAGATGGCGACGGTGGTTTCATAGTGCGGGGAGTTGCGACTGACGCGTGCGCTGCCGAAGACACTGACCGCGGGCCCGATGTGTGCGAGCTTTTCTGCCGCTGTCCGTATCTCTGACATAATCAGCGGAATTTGTTTGCCGGCGGGTGTACTCATATCTGCCTTTGTAACCATGAAAAAAACCTTATTGCTGGTCGACGGTTCAAGCTACTTGTACCGCGCTTTCCACGCTATGCCTGATTTGCGCAACGCGCAAGGCGAACCCACGGGTGCGCTCTACGGCGTGGTGAACATGCTGCGCAAGCTTGTATCTGACCATAAGGCAGAGTATGCCGCATGTATTTTCGATGCGCGCGGCAAGACCTTCCGGGACGACCTGTACCCGGACTACAAGTCCCACCGCCCGCCCATGCCCGAAGACCTGGCGGCGCAGATCGAGCCCATTCACCGCGCCGTGCGCGCGCTGGGCTGGCCGGTGCTGGCCATCGAGGGCGTCGAGGCCGACGACATCATCGGCACGCTGGCCTGCCGCGCGGCGGAGCAGGGCGTGGACACCATCGTCTCCACCGGCGACAAGGACCTGGCCCAGCTGGTCAACAGCCAGGTGACACTGGTCAACACGATGAGCGGCGAAGTGCTGAACGAGGCCGGCGTGCTGAACAAGTTCGGCGTGCCGCCGGATCGCATCGTCGACTACCTGATGCTGGTCGGCGACACCGTCGACAACGTGCCCGGCGTGACCAAGGTCGGCCCCAAGACGGCGGCCAAGTGGATTTCCGAGTACGGTTCGATCGACCAGCTGATCGCCGACGCCGACGGCGTCAAGGGCGTGGCCGGCAACAACCTGCGCGAAGCGATTCCGAACTTCCCGCTCACGCGCCAGCTGCTGACGGTGAAGTGCGACTGCGACCTGACCGGTCATGTCGAGAGCATCGAGGACCTGGCGCCGCGCGAGCGCGACGACGCCACCCTGGTCGAACTGTACGAGCGCTACGGTTTCCGCACCTGGCTGCGCGACCTGACCGGCGACGCCGAGCGCGTGCCGGCGGGCGATGCGCGCGTCGCCGCCGCGCCGCCCGTGGCGCCGGCGGAACAGGATTACCGCATCATCGCCGATTGGGACGCCTTCGACGCCTGGATGGCCAAGGTCGCCGAGGCGCCGCTGGTGGCGCTGGACACCGAAACCACCTCGCTGGATGAAATGCAGGCCCGGCTGGTGGGCCTGTCGATGGCGGTCGCGCCCGGCGTGGCCTGCTACATCCCGGTTGCGCATCGTGGGCCTGACGGCGCGGAACAATTGCCCAAGGACGAGGTGCTGGCGCGGCTCAAGCCCTGGCTTGAAGACGCCTCGCGGTCCAAGCTGCTGCACCACGCCAAGTACGACGCCCATGTGCTCGAGAACGAAGGCATCAAGCTGGCCGGCATCGCCGAGGACACCATGCTGCAGGCCTATGTGCTGGAATCGCACCGTGGCGTGGGCCTGAACGATCTGGCGCAGCGCTACCTGGGCCGCAGCGGCGTGTCATACGAAGACCTGTGCGGCAAGGGCGCCAAGCAGATCGGCTTCGACGAGGTCGCGGTCGACAAGGCCGGCCACTACGCCGCCGAGGACGCCGACTTCACGCTGCAGCTGCATCACGCGCTGCGGCCGCAGGTCGAGGCCGACGCCGGGCTGAACCGCATCTACCTGCTGGAAATGCAGGTGTCGGCGGTGCTCACCATCATCGAGCGCAACGGCGTCAAGGTGGACGCGGCCGAGCTGGGCCGCCAGAGCCACAAGCTGGGCCAGGAAATGCTGCAACTGGAGCAGAAGGCCTATGAGCTGGCCGGGCAGCCCTTCAACCTGAATTCCCCCAAGCAGTTGGGCGAGATCCTGTTCGGCCGCATGCAACTGCCGGTGGTGCGCAAGACCGCCGGCGGCGCGCCGTCCACCGACGAGGAAGTGCTGACCAAGCTGGCGCAGGACTATCCGCTGCCGCAGGTGCTGCTGGAATACCGCGGCCTGTCCAAGCTGAAGTCCACCTATACCGACAAGCTGCCGCGCATGGTCAATCCGGCCACCGGGCGGGTGCACACGCATTATTCGCAGGCCGCGGTCATCACCGGCCGGCTGGCCTCGTCGGATCCCAACCTGCAGAACATCCCGGTGCGCACCGAGGCGGGCCGCCGCGTGCGCGAGGCCTTCATCGCCGAGAACGGCATGCTGCTGTCGGCCGACTATTCGCAGATCGAGCTGCGCATCATGGCGCACGTGTCCGACGACGCGAACCTGCAGCGCGCCTTCGCGGCGGGCGAGGATATCCACCGCGCCACGGCATCCGAGGTGTTCGGCGTGTCGCTGGATCAGGTCAGCTCCGAGCAGCGCCGCGCGGCCAAGGCCATCAACTTCGGCCTGATCTACGGCATGGGCGTGTTCGGCCTGGCGTCGAACCTGGGCATCACGCGCGACGCGGCGCAGGCTTATATCGACCGCTACTTCGCGCGCTATCCCGGCGTGGCGATGTACATGGAAGAGACGCGCCGGCTGGCTCGCGAGCAGGGCTATGTGGAAACCGTCTTCGGTCGCCGCCTGCAACTGCCTGAGATCCGCGGCGCTTCGGGCCCGCGCCGCCAGGGCGCGGAACGCGCGGCCATCAACGCGCCCATGCAGGGCACGGCGGCGGACCTGATCAAGATGGCCATGGTGGCCGTGCAGGACTGGCTGCAGGCCGAGGGCATGCAGACCCGCATGATCATGCAGGTCCACGACGAACTGGTGCTGGAAGCGCCTGACGCCGAAATCGAGGCGGTGCGCGAGGCGCTGCCGCGCCTGATGTGCAACGTGGCCGAGCTGCGCGTGCCGTTGGTGGCCGAGGTGGGCGTGGGCAAGAACTGGGAGCAGGCGCACTAGCGCGCTCGCGCATTGCCGTCTCTCGAGCAGGGGGGGGGGGGGGGGGGGGGGGGGGGGGGGGGGGGGGGGGGGGGGGGGGGG
>NZ_JBICCO010000127.1:0-14087 GCF_043119405.1 Achromobacter sp. 413638 | reverse complement strand
GCCCTTACGGGCGCGGGGGTTTTTCAGGCCAAGCGCGGCCGATCAGTTCCTGGCCAGACGCTGCCAGGTGTCGACCACGGTGTCCGGGTTCAGCGACATGGACAGGATGCCCTCGTCCTTCAGCCACTGGGCGAAGTCCGGGTGATCGCTGGGGCCCTGGCCGCAGATGCCGACGTACTTGCCAGCGTCCAGGCAAGCCTTGATCGCGCGGCGCAGCATGAACTTCACCGCCTCGTCGCGCTCGTCGAAGTCGGCCGCCAGCAGCTCCATGCCCGAATCGCGGTCCAGGCCCAGCGTCAGCTGGGTCATGTCGTTCGAACCGATGGAGAAGCCGTCGAAGTACTGCAGGAACTCATCGGCCAGGATGGCGTTGGACGGCACCTCGCACATCATCACCAGGCGCAGGCCGTTCTCGCCGCGCGCCAGACCGTGCGCGGCCAACAGCTTGACCACCTTGTCCGCCTGGCCCAGGGTACGCACGAAGGGCACCATGATCTCGACGTTGGTCAGGCCCATCTCATCGCGCACCTTCTTGAGGGCTTCGCATTCCATGCGGAAGCACTCGGCGAAGTCCTCGGCGATGTAGCGCGACGCGCCGCGGAAGCCGAGCATGGGGTTCTCTTCCTCGGGTTCGTAGCGCGAGCCGCCGACCAGCTTGCGGTACTCGTTGGACTTGAAGTCCGACATGCGCACGATCACGGGCTTCGGATAGAAGGCCGCCGCGATGGTGGCCACGCCCTCGGCCATCTTCTCGACGAAGAAGGCGCGCGGGCTGGCGTGGCCGCGGGCGGCCGATTCGACCGCCTTCTTCAGCTCGCCATCCACGTTCGGGTAGTCCAGCACCGCCTTGGGGTGGATGCCGATGTTGTTGTTGATGATGAATTCCAGGCGGGCCAGGCCGACGCCGCTGTTGGGGATCTGGGCGAAGTCGAAGGCCAGCTGCGGGTTGCCGACGTTCATCATGATCTTGACGTCGATCGGAGGCATGTCGCCGCGGCGCACTTCTTCCACTTCGGTCTCGATCAGGCCGTCATAGATGCGGCCTTCGTCGCCCTCGGCGCAAGACACGGTGACCGCCTGACCTTCCTTCAGCACGTCGGTGGCGTTGGCGCAACCGACCACGGCCGGGATGCCCAGCTCGCGCGCGATGATGGCGGCGTGGCAGGTGCGGCCGCCGCGGTTGGTGACGATGGCGGCGGCGCGCTTCATCACCGGCTCCCAGTTGGGGTCGGTCATGTCGGTGACCAGCACGTCGCCGGGCTGCACCTTGTCCATGTCGGAGATGTCGCCGACCACGCGCACCGGACCGGCGCCGATCTTCTGGCCGATCGCGCGGCCGGTGATCAGGACCTGGCCGGTGGCCTTCAGGCGGTAGCGCTGCTGCACGTCATTGGCGCCCTGCTGCGACTTCACCGTCTCGGGACGGGCCTGCAGGATGTAGATCTTGCCGTCGATGCCGTCGCGGCCCCACTCGATGTCCATCGGGCGGCCGTAGTGCTTTTCGATGATGACGGCGTAGCGGGCCAGCTCGTTGACCTCGTCGTCGGTCAGCGAGTAGCGGTTGCGTTCCGACACCGGCACGTCGACGGTGCGCACGGCGCGGCCGCCAGGACGCTCGGGATCGAATTCCATCTTGATCAGCTTGGAGCCGATGCGGCGGCCGACGATGGGGAAATGACCCTGGGCCAGCGTGGGCTTGAAGACGTAGAACTCGTCGGGGTTGACGGCGCCCTGCACCACGGTTTCGCCCAGACCGTAGGACGAGGTGATGAAGACCACGTCCTGGAAGCCCGATTCGGTGTCGATGGTGAACATCACGCCGGCGCTGCCCTTGTCGGAGCGGACCATGCGCTGGATGCCGGCCGACAGCGCCACGTCGGCATGGGCGTAGCCCTTGTGCACGCGGTACGAAATGGCGCGGTCGTTGTAGAGCGAGGCGAACACGTGGCGGATCTTGTCCAGCACGTCGTCGATGCCGACCACGTTCAGGAAGGTTTCCTGCTGGCCGGCGAAGGACGCGTCGGGCAGGTCTTCGGCGGTGGCGGACGAGCGCACGGCGAACGAGCCCTTGCCGTCGGCGTCGAGCTTGGCGAAGGCCTCGCGGATCTGCTTCTCGAATTCGGCCGAGAACGGGGCGTCGACGATCCACTGGCGGATCTCGGAGCCTGCGTTGGCCAGCTCGCGCACGTCTTCAGGGTTGAGCGTGGTCAGGCGTTCGGCGATGCGCTTGTCCAGGCCGGAGGCCTTGAGGAAGTCGCGGAAGGCGTCGGCGGTCGTGGCGAAGCCGCCCGGCACGCGGACTCCCGCGCCAGACAGCTGACTGATCATTTCGCCTAGTGATGCGTTCTTGCCTCCTACCGAGTCCACGTCCGTCATGCGGAGCTGCTCGAACAAAACAACGTACGACATTGAAGTCACCTTTTACAATGGAATGAAAGCGAGTTTGGTCAATGCATGGAAGGCGCTTTCGCCTTGCCGTCACGCGCTGACCAAACTGGCCTTGGACCGCCCTTGGGGTGACTCATATAGGGGCCTGATTGTACTCTTCGGAGCACTGCCGGCCATCCGCCCGGTTGGAATTTTTTACACATGACATCTAGCCCGATCGCACGCACCGTCTACATCGTTTCTGACAGCACCGGCATCACCGCCGAGACCTTCAGCCAGTCGGTCCTGTCACAATTCGAGGAGGTCCAGTTCAAGCCCGTGCGACTGCCCTACGTCGACACCCTGGAAAAAGCCGCCGAGGTGGCCCAGCGCATCGACCGCAGCGCCCTGGAAGCCGGGGTCCCGCCCATTGTGTTCAGCACCCTGGTCAATCCGGATATCCTGGCCCGTGTTCGCCAGGCGAACGGCGTTTTCCTGGACCTGTTCGGCACCTTCGTCAGCCATATCGAGCAGGCGCTGGGACTGAAATCCAGCCATTCCATCGGCCGGTCCCACATGGCGGCCAATTCCGAGAAATACCGCAACCGGATCGACGCCATCAACTTCAGCCTGGCGCATGACGATGGGCAGTTCGTGAACCAGCTGGACCAGGCCGACGTGATCCTGGTGGGCGTGTCCCGCTGCGGCAAGACGCCGACCAGCCTGTACCTGGCCATGCAATATGCGATCAAGGCGGCCAATTTCCCGCTCACGCCGGACGATTTCGAGCGCGGCACGCTGCCCTCCACCATCGCGCCCCACCGCGCCAAGCTGTTCGGCCTGTCGATCCAGCCCGAGCGACTGGCGGAGGTGCGCAATGAACGCCGCCCGAACAGCCGCTACGCGCAGCTGGAGCAATGCCGTTACGAAGTCGCCGAGGCCGAGCGCATGATGCGGCGCGAGGGCATTTCCTGGCTGTCGACCACCACCAAGTCCATCGAGGAAATCTCGACCACGGTGCTGCAGGAAGTGGGCCTGGACCGGACCTGAACGCCACGCCGGCGACGACGCCACCGGACGCCCGGCGCCGCCGGGCGGGGGCGGCTCGACCAGACGGCCGCCAGGCCCGCCACGCCAGGCGAATCGCGCCCTACAGGCGCTGCGAGAACGGCAGCACCTGCGACTCGGACAGCGGCAGGAACATGCCGGCCGCCGGCAAATAGAACCCGATCAACCGTCCGGAAGACGCCACCAGATAGGCCTCCGAGCGCGCGCCCTTGCCCAGCGCCACCGGCGCGCCCAGCGGGCGATAGACATCGCCCTGCACCAGCGCCCCCACCCTGCGCCACTGCGAGGCATCTTCCAGCCTGAAGGCCTGACCGTCGGACAGCTTGCCGGTCACGGCGCGCGACAGCACCTGGGTGTTGGCGGCGTCCGCCGACACCACTGGCACCAGCACCGCCCGCTCGGGGCCGGACGCGCACGCGCCCAGGACAACCAGCGCCGCGGCGCCGGCCAGGCCGCGCCAGGCGCGCCCGGATGACAGGAATGACATGCGCGGCATCGTCATGAGCCCGCTCCCCAATGTTGACGACGTTGTTCGAACAGACAGATCGCGGCGGCGGCGCCGACATTCAGCGATTCCACCGCCTGCGCATCATGCGGGATGCGGACCTTCAAGGCCGCGGCGGCCAGCAGGCCCGCGTCCACGCCCTGCCCTTCATGTCCGAACACCCAGGCGCAGCGCGCCGGCAATGCGGTGCGGTACAGGTCGCTGGCGCCATCCAGCGCCGTCGCCACCAGCGGCGCGCGCAGGCGCGGCAGCAGGGCCGCCAGGTCCACGTGTTCATGAATCGCCAGCGCGAAATGCGCGCCCTGGCCGCTGCGCAGCACCTTGGGCGACCAGGCGGCGGCCGTGCCGGTGGCCAGGAACACGCGCTTGACGCCGGCCGCCGCGCAGGTGCGCAGCAAGGTGCCGACATTGCCCGGATCCTGGATGCGGTCGAACAGCACGCAATTCTCGTCCACGGCACCCGGCAAGGCCGGCGCCGGCGGCGCGACCACGAAGGCCACGCCCTGCCCGCTCTCCACGCTGGCCAGCGATTGCATCAGGCGCGCGTCCAGCGCCAGGCAGCGCTCGGACGGCAGCGCGGCGGCCAGGGCCGCGAGTTCGGGCTGGTCCAGACGCTCGGCATCGAACACCGCCTGCTCCGGCAGGCCATGATGGTCCAGCCAGGCCCGGCACAGATGCACGCCGTCCAGCAAGACGGACGCGCCACGGCGCCCCGCCAGCCCGGCCAGCTTGACCAGCGCCTTGACGGCCGGGTTGTCGCGGGAACTGATGTGTTTCATGCGTCGGCGCCGAAGGCCTTGATGGGCGCGAAGCTGCGCCGGTGTTCGGCGCAGGGGCCATGCTCGCGCAGCAGCCGCAGGTGCAGCGCCGTGCCGTAACCCTTGTGCTGATCGAAGGCATATTGCGGATACTGCTCGTGCAGGCGCAGCAGGTCGGCGTCGCGGGCGGTCTTGGCCAGGATGGACGCGGCCGAGATCGCCGGCACCAGGGCGTCTCCCTTGATCACGGTCTGCACCGTGCAGCCCAGCTTGGGCGCCTGGTTGCCGTCCACCAGCGCCAGTTGCGGCGCGACGGACAGGCCCTGCACCGCGCGCTGCATCGCCAGCATGGTGGCGCGCAGGATGTTCAGGCTGTCGATCTCCTGGACGCTGGCGCTGGCGATGAACCAGGCCAGCGCGCGCTCGCGGATCTCCAGCGCCAGCGCTTCGCGCCGCGCCGGCTTGAGCGCCTTGGAATCGGCCAGGCCCTCGATCGGCCGGGCCGGATCGAGAATCACGGCGGCGGCATAGACCGCGCCGGCAAGCGGGCCCCGGCCGGCCTCGTCCACGCCGGCGGTGATCTGCTCGGGCTGGGGCGTGGCCCCGAAAAGGTCAGGCTGCACCGTCGGCGACCTCGAGGATGGCGCGCGCGGCCAGCGCGGGCGTGTCGCGCAGCAGGTCCTGGTGCAGCGCCGTGAAGCGCGCCTCGATGCGCGCGCCCAGGGCTTCGTCGGTCAGAGCCGTCCAGGTCGCCTCGGCCAGCTTTTCCGGCGTGGCGTCGTCCTGCAGCAGCTCCGGCACCGCGAAGTCGCGCAGCAGCACGTTGGGCAGTCCGACCCAGGGCAGATAGGGGCGTTCCTGGCCGGATTTCCAGGCCATGATGCGCCGCATCCACGGCGACAGCACGTAGGAGATGACCATGGGACGCTTGTACAGCGCCGTCTCCAGCGTGGCGGTGCCGCTGGCCACCAGCACCGCGGTGCTGGCCTCCATGACCGACCAGGCGACCGGCGCCTGCCGTTCGCCGCCTTCGCCATGCAGGTCCTGCGCCGTGACGCAGCGCAGGCCCGGCACCGGGTACTGCTCGAGGAAGGACTGGAACTCCGCGCGCCGCTGTTCGTTGACCATGGGCACGATGCACTGCAACGCCGGATCGCGCTTTTGCAGGATCTGCGCGGCCTGCAGGAAGCGTGGCGCCAACAGGCGGATTTCCGACGAGCGGCTGCCCGGCAGGATCGCCAGCACGCGGGCGTTCTGGTCGATGCCCAGCCGCGCGCGCGCGGCGGCCCGGTCCGGCTGCATCGGCACCGCGCCGGCCAGCGGATGGCCGACGTAGGTGACCGGTATGCCTTCCTTGCGGTAGATCTCTTCCTCGAACGGGAACAGCACCAGCATGTGCGAAACCGACTCGCGGATCTTGTGGATGCGCTCATAGCGCCACGCCCAGATCGACGGACCGACGAAGTGCACCGTGGGCGTGCCGGCCTGGCGCAGCTGATGCTCCAGGCGCAGGTTGAAATCAGGCGCGTCGATGCCAACGAACACGGCCGGCGGCTCGGCCAGCCAGCGCCGCTTGACGTCGCGATAGGTGGACAGCAGGCTGGGCAGGCGCTTGAGCGCGTCGACGTAGCCGAACACGGTCAGGGCATGCATGGGATGCCAGGCATTGAAGTCGCGGGCCTGCATCTGCGGCCCGCCGATGCCTTCGCAACGCACCGAGGCGTCGCCGGCCTGCAGGCCGGCGATGATGCGGCCGGCCAGCAGGTCGCCCGAGGGCTCGCCCGCCACCATGCCGATGCGCTTGCTCATTGTGCATCCCCCAAATTGCCCGGCTGCGCTGCGCGCCGGGGAGCCCGACACGGCTGTGGCGGCCGGACGGGGGTCATGGACGGATGATGCCGCGCGAAGCGACGTCCAGGAAATCCAGGAAAACCTGCAACGGCTCGGCCACGCCGGGCTCGGACTGCTGGCGCGCCTTCAGCTCGGCGCGCGCTTCGTCCAGCGACAGGCCGCGGCGGTAGACGATCTTGTAGGCCTCGCGCAACGCGGAAATCGCCTCGGCCGAGAAGCCGCGGCGGCGCAGGCCCTCGACGTTGACGCCGACCGGCCGGCAGGGATTGCCCGCGGCCAGCAGGAAGGGCGGCGCATCCTGCATCAGCGAGCTGTTGCCGCCGGTCATGGAATGCGCGCCGATGCGCGAAAACTGGTGCACGCCGGTCAGGCCGCCGATGATGGCCCAATCGCCCACATGCACGTGGCCGCCAAGCTGGACCGAGTTGGCCAGGATGACGTTGTTGCCAACGTGGCAGTCGTGCGCCACATGCACATAGGCCATGATCCAGTTGTCATTGCCCAACGTGGTGACGCCGCCGTCCTGCACGGTGCCCGTGTTGAGCGTGACGAATTCACGGACCGTGTTGCGGTCGCCGATCGTCAAGCGAGTGCGCTCGCCGTCGTACTTCTTGTCCTGCGGCATGCCGCCGATCGAGCAGTACCGGTAGAAGCGGTTGTCGCGCCCGATGGTCGTCACGCCGTCGATCATGCAATACGGACCCACTTCGGTGCCCGCGCCGATGGTCACATCCGGCCCGATCACGCAGAACGGCCCGATGGTGACAGAGGGATCGATCTTCGCCGCCGGATCGACGACAGCGCTCGGATGGATGTTCGCGGCCATTTACTCTTCCAGGCTGCGGATGGCGCACATGAGCGTGGCCGCGGCCACTTCCTGCCCGTCGACCGTCGCGCGCGCTTGGTACTTACAGATGCTGCGGCTCAGGCGCAGCGCCTCGACTTCCAGGCGCAGCTGGTCGCCCGGCACGACCGGACGGCGGAAGCGCGCATCATCGATGCCGACCAGGTAGTAGGCGGTCTTGCCGTCGCACTTCAGGCCGCCGTCGGCATCCGTGAACGAGAACAGCGCGGCGGCCTGCGCCATGGCTTCAACGATCAGGACGCCAGGCATCACAGGGTGATGCGGGAAGTGCCCCGTGAAAAACGGCTCGTTGATGGAGACGTTCTTGATGGCGACGATGGACTTGCCGGGCACCATCTCCACGACGCGATCGATCAGCAGCATCGGGTAACGATGCGGCAGACGCTCCATGATCCCCTTGATGTCGAGTTCCATTTTTCTGTGAATTCCTGCGAAATGAAATGATCTTGCGGCGTGCGCCGGGCGGCGGACCCGCGCCTTACTCTTTTTCGAGCGAGCGCACGCGGCGGCGCAACTGCGCCAACTGTTGTATCACGGCGGCGTTGCGCTGCCATTCGCCGTGCTCGGCGTACGGGAAGACCCCGGTATACCGGCCCGGCTTCAGGATATTGGACGTCACCGCGGTGCCACCCGAAATATGCACATCGTCGCCCAGGGTCAGGTGCCCCGACAGCATCGCGGCGCCACCGATGGTGCAGCGCTCGCCGATGGTGGTCGAACCGGCCACCCCCACGCACGCGGCCATCGCTGTGTGCGCGCCGATGCGGCAGTTGTGACCCACCATGATCTGGTTGTCCAGCTTGACGCCGTCGGCCACGAAGGTGTCTTCGAGCGCGCCGCGATCGATCGTGGTGTTGGCGCCGATCTCGACGTCGTCGCCGATGGCCACGCCGCCCAGCTGGGGGATCTTGCCCCAGGCGCCCTGCCCCAGCGAGGGATCCGGCGCGAAACCGAAACCGTCCGCGCCCAGCACGACACCACTATGAAGGATGGCGCGGGCGCCTACCTTGACGCCTTCGTACAGGGTCACGTGCGCGTGCAGCAGGCTGTCCGGCCCCACCGAGGAACCGACGCCGATCACGCAGCCCGGGCCCAGCACGGCGCCGCGTCCGATGCGCGCGCCCGATTCCACGACGCAGAGCGGGCCGATGCGGGCGCCCTCTTCGATGACGGCGTCAGCCGCCACCACCGCGGAAGGATGCGTGCCGCCCGGTAGCGCGGGACGACGCGCCGCGTCGAACCACTGGGCCACGCGGGCATACAGCAGGTAGGGATGCTTGCAGACGACCAGCGCAAAGGGCGGACGGCCTTGCTCGCCGCTTTCCAGGGCCTGGGCCACATCGGGGGAGACGATGACCGCCGCCGCCTTGGTGGCGCCCAGCTGACTCTGGTAGCGCGGGTTCGCCAGGAAACTGATTTCCTGGCCGCCCGCCGAGGACAAGGTCCCCACGCCCTGGATCTTGAGAGGCCCCGCGTCGGGGACCGCGCTGATCCGCCAGTCCATGCCCTGGGTCTTGGCGGCGCTCAGCAGCGCTTCAAGCGTGGGCGCGCGGGCAATATCCAGCAATACCGGCATGCTGACGACCGAGCTTACTTGCCCAGGCTCTGAATCACCTTGTCGGTGATGTCGATGCGCGGGTTGACCGTGACGGCGTCCTGAATGATCAGGTCGTAGCTTTCCTGTTCGGCAATGCGCTTGATGGCGTCATTGGCCTTGGTCACGATCGAGGAGAACTCTTCGTTGCGGCGGCGGTTGAAGTCTTCCTGGAACTCGCGGCGCTTGCGCTGCAGGTCGGTGTCCAGGTTGGACAGTTCGCGCTGGCGCTTGACGCGGTCGGATTCCGACAGCACCGGAGCGTCCTTGTCGAACTTCTCGGCTTGCGTGCGCAGGCTGGTGTTCAGGCGCTGCAGTTCGTCGTCACGCTTCTTGAATTCGGATTCGATCTTGCTTTGCGCGGCCTTGGCGGGGGCCGATTCACGCAGGATCCGCTCGGTATTGACGAAGCCGATCTTGGTGCCTTGGGCCTGGGCGGGAACCGCCGCGACCGAACCGAGAATGAGCGCACCTGCCAGGGCCATGGTGGCGCCCAGCTTGCCGCGGCGCTTGGCGCCCAGCGAATCCGACGATTTAAGTGCGAAATCAGACATCATGAAAATCTCACCTTCCAGTAAGGCAAAGCCAAAGTGTGTATTGTGCCACTAAACGATAAGGGAGCCGGGCCACCCGGCCCGCCCCTTGTTTTCAAGCGTAACCGGACAGCTTAGAAACCGGTTCCGATCTGGAACTGGAATGCCTGCTTGTCGTCGCCCTGCTTGGCGTTGAGCGGTCGCGCATAGGACAGCTGCAGCGGACCCATCGGCGATTGCCACGACAGGCCGATACCCGCCGAGAAACGCCAGCCGCAAGGATCTTCCACGGGGCTGCTCGACTTGCCGGTGGTGCAAGACAGGCCGCTGCCCGCGGACACCTGGCCGGCATCGGTGAAGAGGAACCAGCGCAGCGTGCGGTCCTTCGACGCGCCCGGGAACGGCAGGTACAGCTGCGCGTTGGCCACAACGCGGCGCGTGCCGCCCAGGTAGTCGCCGGTCACCGGATCGCGCGCGCCCAGCGAGGAGCCCTCATAGCCGCGCACCGTGCCGATACCACCAGCGTAGACGGTCTTGATGATCGGATAGTCTTTGCCGCCGTAGCTCTGGCCCCAGTCGGCCATGGCGTTCAAGGCCAGCGTGTAGGCGCCACCCAGCGGCACGAAGTATTGCTGCTGGGCCGTCAGCATGTAGTACTTGAGGTCCACGGTCGACAGGTCGCTCTTCAGACGCGTATAGCTGCCCTTGGTGGGCGCCAGCGCGCTGTCGCGCGTATCCTTGGACCAGCCGGCGCTGAAGATCACCGAGTTGGTGGAATCGCCGTACTGGTTCACGAAATTCTTATAGGCCAGCGGCGAGTTGTTATACAGGTCGATCTGGTTGCGCTCGAAGTTCGCGCCCAGGAAGATCCGGTCGTATTCCGAGATCGGCACGCCGAAGTTCATGCCCAGGCCCATGGCCTTGACACGGTAGTCGCCGTCGTTGTTGTTCCAGGGCTCGGTCACGCGGTAGTAGGCCGACGTGGTGCGGCTGATGCCGTCCTTGGTCCAGTACGGATCCGTATGCGACAGCACCACCGCGCGGTTGCTCTTGCTGGTGTTCAGCTGCAGGGTCAGGTTGGTGCCGCTGCCGAAGACGTTGTCTTCGCTGATGCCGGCCGACAGGATGGCCTTTTCGGACGAGCCGTAACCCACGCCCAGATTGATCATGCCGGTGGGCTTTTCCTTCACGTCGACGTTGACGTCGACCTGGTCGGGCGAGCCCGGCACGGGGTCGGTCTTGACGTTGACTTCGCTGAAGTAGCCCAGACGGTCGACGCGGTCGCGCGAGGTCTTGATGTCCTTGGCGTCGTACCAGGCGGCTTCCTGCTGGCGCATTTCGCGGCGCACGACCTCGTCGCGCGTGCGGGTATTGCCGCCGATCTGGATGCGGCGCACGTACACGCGGCGGCTCGGGTCGACGTAGAAGGTCACGTCGGCTTCGTGCTTGTCGCGGTCGAGCTGCGGATTCGGGTTGACGTTGGCGAAGGCGTAGCCCAGTTCGCCCAGGTAGTCGGTGATGGCCTTGGCCGAATCGTTGGCCTTGGCGGCCGAGAAGGTCTCGGCGGGCTTGAGCTGCACCAGGCCATTGATCTGGCTGTCCAGGCCGAGCAGGTTGCCGGCCAGCTTGACGCTGCGCACCTTGTAGGGCTCGCCCTCGTGGACGGTGATGGTGATGCGGATGTCCTTGCGGTCGGGCGAGATCGTGACCTGCGGGGGCTCGACGGAAAACTCCAGGTAGCCCCGGTCCAGATAATACGAACGCAGGCGTTCCAGATCGCCTTCGAGCTTTTCGCGCGAATACTTGTCGGTATCGGTATACCAGGTCAGCCAACCCGGCGTGGTCAGCTTCATTTCGTCAAGCAGGTCGCTTTCCGAGAAAGCCTTGTTACCGACGAAACGGATTTCCTGGATGCGCGCGACCGAGCCTTCGAACACGTCGAAGCTCACGCCCACGCGATTACGCGGCAGCGGCGTCACGGTGGAGGTCACTTCGACGCCGTACTTGCCCTTGGACAGGTACTGTTGCTTGAGTTCGTATTCCGCGCGCTCGAGCATGGAGCGGTCGAAAATACGGCCTTCGGCGAAACCGACCTGGCCCAGCGACTTGATGATGGCCTTGGAATCGAATTCGCGCATGCCGTTGAAATTCACGGATGCGATGGTGGGACGTTCCTGCACGACCACGACAACGACATTATTGTCGGTCTGGATCTGCACGTCAGAGAAAAAGCCCGTGCCGTACAGGCGGCGAATCGCCTCGGTGGCTTCTTCATCGGTGAATTTCTCGCCCACTTTCACGGGGAGATAACCGAATACGGTGCCGGCGTCGGTTCGCTGGATCCCTTCTACGCGGATATCCCGCACGACGAAAGGGTCGAAGGCGTGAGCCATGGCCGGAACGAGCAGCGCGGCGACAAGACTCGGCAATACACCCTTCTTGTGTTGAAACATCCGGCGAAAAGACATCCTTGAGTATCCTCGGTCGTGCAAATGGCGGGGGATTTTATATGCTATTGACGCCTAGGTGAACAGGCGCGAGAAATCATTAAACAGCGCAAGGCCCATGAGCCCTGCCAATATTCCTATGCCGGCGCGCTGTCCGATATCGATCCAGCGGGCGGGCGGCGGGCTGCCCCGCACGATTTCGACGAGATAGTACAGCAGATGGCCGCCGTCCAGCATAGGAATGGGCAGCAAATTTAGTACGCCAAGGCTGATACTGATCAACGCGATATAGGCGATATAAGCAACAATGCCGATCCGGGCGGTCTGGCCGGCGTAGTCGGCGATCGTGACCGGGCCGCTGACATTGCGCCAGGACACCTCGCCCATGACCATGCGGCCCATCATCCGCAGCGAGAACCAGGCGGTGTCCCAGGTGCGGACCGCGCCGCGCCACAGGCTTTCGAACACGCCATAGCGGACCGTCACCATCGGCACATCGCCGCCCAGCTGCACGCCAAGCCGGCCTATCTGGCGGCCTTCCACGGTTTCGGCGCGGGGCGTCACATTCAGCGTGACCGTGTCCGAGCCACGCTTGAGCGTCAGGGCCAGCGGCTGGCCGGCGCTTTCCTGGATGCGGCGCACCAGCGCGCCGGTATCCGGGGCCGGCTGGCCGTCGACGGCCACGATCAGGTCGCCGTCCTTAAGGCCGGCCGCTTCACCCTGCCCGCCCGCGATGACGCTGCGGACGGCGGGACGCGGCTGGGCCAGCCGCAGGCCGGCGGCCGCCAGCGGGTCGCCGCCAGCGGGATCCATGGCATTGGCGGGCAACGTCAATTCACGCTGGTGCACCGCGCCGGACGGAGTGCTGACCTCGACCAGGGCGCGCCCGCCGCCGGACATCACGTCCATCAGCCGCCAGCGCGCGTCCGCCCAGGAAACGACTTCCTCGCCGCCGATGGACAGGATGCGGTCCCCTTCCAGCAGCCCGGCACGGGCCGCCGGCGTATCCACGGCCGGCTTGGCCAGAATCGCGGCGGGCTCCTGCGTGCCGGCCAGGTTCAGGGCGGCGTACAGCAGCACGGCCAGGATCAGGTTGAAGATCGGCCCGGCCGCGACGATGGCGATGCGCTTGCCGACCGGTTGGGTATTGAAGGCGGAAGCGATCTCGGACGGACTCGCGCCCGGTGGAGGATCGTCCTGCATCTTGACGTAGCCGCCGAGCGGCAGGGCCGAGACGGCCCACTCCGTGCCGTGCCGGTCGGTGCGGCGCAGCACCACCTTGCCAAAACCCACGGAAAACCGCAGGACCTTCACGCCGCACAGGCGCGCGACCCAATAGTGGCCCAGCTCGTGAAAAATGATCAGGGAGCCTAGCGCAACCGCAAAGGCGAGCAGGGTGAAAAGCATCGGGATCTAGAATCCAGGATCGATAAGCAGGCGATAACCCAACGATTGCCAGGCGGGATACACCAGACAAGGCAGGCGCGCGGGGCGCCTCAGGCCAGCCCCAGGTTGCCCGCGTAACGGCGCGCCGCCGCATCCAGCGCCAGCACATCCTCGAGACTGCCGAGCGTAACAGAAGCCTGCCGCGCCTGCCACTCCAGCGCCGCCTCGATGACGCGGGGGATCCAGGTATAGGCCAGCCGGCCGCTCAGGAATGCCTCCACCGCCACCTCGTTGGCGGCGTTCAGCGCCACGCAGGCGCCTTGCCCGGCCCGCAACGCGGCAAAGGCCAGCGCCAGACAGGGAAAGCGCGCCAGATCCGGCTGCTCGAAATCCAACCGGCCCAGGCGCATCAGATCCAGCGGGCCGACCCCGCTGTCGATGCGCTCGGGAAAACCCAGGCCATAGGCGATCGGCGTGCGCATGTCGGGCTGGCCCAGCTGGGCCAGGATGGAGCCGTCCGCGTACTCGACCATGGAATGCACCACGCTCTGCGGGTGGACCACCACCTCGATGCGGTCGGCGGGCATGGCGAACAGCCAGTGCGCCTCGATCACTTCCAGGCCCTTGTTCAGCATGGTGGCCGAATCGACGGAAATCTTGCGGCCCATGCTCCAGTTCGGGTGGGGGGGGGCCGGCGCCGGGGGCGCGTCCTG
>NZ_JBICCO010000126.1:0-14146 GCF_043119405.1 Achromobacter sp. 413638 | reverse complement strand
CAACCCACCCCCCCCCCCCCCCCCCCCCCCCCGCCCCCCGCGCTTCGGAAGTGTTCCAGAAGTGCTTCGACAGCGGCCTCATGGTCCGCTACACCGGCGATATCATCGCCGTCTCGCCGCCCCTGATCATCGACGAGGCCCAGATCGGCCAGATCTTCGACCAGATCGGCAAGGTCCTGAAAGAGGTCGCGTAAGGCGCTTGCGCGCGCTACTGTCCCGACCTGAACCGCGGGCGGCCTGAAGGGCCGCCCTCGGGCATTTTGAAGAAACCCGCTTCGAGCTTTGCATCCATGAAGAAGATCCCGCATTTCATCAACGGCCAGTCCTACGAGGGCCGCAGCAGCCGCTACGCCGACGGCTTCAATCCCGCCACCGGCGAAGTCGTGTCCTCGATTCCGCTGGCCTCCAATGAAGACGTGGCGCTGGCCGTCAGCGCCGCCAAGGCCGCCTTCCCCGCCTGGGCCGAAACGCCGCCGCTCAAGCGCGCCCGCATCCTCTTCAACTTCAAGGCGCTGCTGGACAAGCATCAGGACGAGCTGGCCGAGCTCATCACCCGCGAACACGGCAAGGTCTTCTCCGACGCCAAGGGCGAGGTCACGCGCGGCATCGAAGTGGTGGAGTTCGCCTGCGGCATTCCCCATCTGCTCAAGGGCCAGTACACCGACCAGATCGGCGGCGGCATCGACAACTGGAGCATGCGCCAGCCGCTAGGCGTGGTGGCCGGCATCACGCCGTTCAACTTCCCCATGATGGTGCCGTGCTGGATGTTCCCGGTGGCTATCGCCTGCGGCAACACCTTCGTGCTCAAGCCCTCCGAACGCGATCCCTCGGCCTCGCTGCGCCTGGCCGAACTGCTGCGCGAGGCCGGCCTGCCGGACGGCGTGTTCAACGTGGTGCATGGCGACAAGCAGGCGGTGGACGCGCTGATCGCGCATCCCGACGTCGAGGCCCTGTCCTTCGTGGGATCGACGCCGATCGCCGAATACATCTATTCGGAAGGCACCCGCCGCGGCAAGCGCGTGCAGGCGCTGGGCGGCGCCAAGAACCACATGGTGGTCATGCCAGACGCCGACCTCGACCAGGTCACCGACGCGCTGATGGGCGCGGCCTACGGCTCGGCCGGCGAGCGCTGCATGGCCATCTCGGTGGCGGTCGCCGTCGGCGACGTGGCCGACAAGGTGATCGAGCGCCTGACGCCGCGCGTCAAGGCGCTGGTGGTCAAGGACGGCATGCAAGGCGACGCGGAAATGGGTCCGCTGGTCACCTCGCAGCATCGCAACAAGGTCGTGGGCTATATCGAGGACGGCGTCGCCTCGGGCGCCACGCTGGTGGTCGACGGCCGCGGCCTGACGGTGCCGGGCAACGAAAAAGGTTTCTTCCTGGGCGGCACGCTGTTCGACCACGTCAAGCCCGCCATGAACATCTATCGCGAAGAGATCTTCGGGCCGGTGCTGTGCGTGGTGCGCGTGCCCGATTTCGCCTCGGCGGTGGCACTGATCAACGCGCATGAATTCGGCAACGGCGTGGCCTGCTTCACCTCCGACGGCGGCGTGGCGCGCGCCTTCGCGCGCCAGATCAAGGTCGGCATGGTCGGCATCAACGTGCCCATCCCCGTGCCCATGGCCTGGCATTCGTTCGGCGGCTGGAAGCGCTCGCTGTTCGGCGACCACCATGCCTACGGCGAGGAAGGCATCCGCTTCTACTCGCGCTACAAGAGCGTGATGCAGCGCTGGCCCGACAGCATCGGCAAGGGCGCTGAATTCACGATGCCCGTGGCGGGGTGAGGGTCCCCCCCGAAGCGCTTGCGCGCTTCCCCCCAGGGGGCGTCGCGACGGACCGGCAAAGCCGGCTCCGTGCGACCCCGCTTGGGGCGATCTCTTCAGGCGGTGGCGCCACTTCTTTTTAGTCATGACGTCGAGTCCGTTTGACATGTCGTGGATGGAGCAAAGACCGCGCCACAAGCACTGAAACACGCCCGGGGATAAGCACAGCATAGTGTCCCGCGGCGTCCGGACATCCGTATCACAAGGGGATTTTGATGCGTATCGGGATAGGCGGCTTTCAGCATGAGACGAACACGTTCGCGCCGTCGCGCGCGGCGTGGGAGGATTTCGCGGACAAGGGCGGCGGCTGGCCTCGGCTGGTCAGCGGGCCGGCCATGTTCCAGGCGGTGGCCGGCGCCAACATACCGGTGGCCGGCTTCATCGAGGCGATGGGCGCGCATACGCTGCTGCCCGCCACCTGGGCCGCGGCCAGTCCGTCGGGACCGGTCACGCGCGACGCCTACGAGCGCATCAGCGCGCTGATCCTGCAGGGGCTGTCGGCCGCGATGCCGCTGGACGGGGTCTACCTTGATCTGCACGGCGCGATGGTGGCCGAGCACCTGGACGACGGCGAAGGCGAGCTGCTGCGGCGCGTGCGTGAACGGGTCGGACCCGACGTGCCCGTCGTCGCCAGCCTGGACCTGCATGCCAACATGACCCGCGAGATGCTGCGCCACGCCGACGCGCTGGTCTGCTATCGCACCTATCCGCACATCGACATGGCCGAGACCGGGCAACGCGCGGCCGCGCTGCTCGCGGCCCGGCTGCACGGCGCGCCGCGCGCCTGTAGCGCCCTGCGCCAGCTGCCGTATCTGATTCCGCTGTGCTGGCAGTCCACCGACATCGAGCCCGCGCGCGGCCTGTACCAGCGCCTGGCGGAGATCGAGGCGCGCAGCGGCGCCAGCCTGTCGTTCGCCACGGGTTTTCCCGCTGCGGACTTTCCCGAATGCCTGCCCGCCGTGTGGGCGCACGCCGCCACGCAGGCGCAGGCCGACGCGGCCGCGAGCGAAATGGAACGCGCGGTGCTGGCGGCCGAATCCGCTTTCGGCGGCACGCTGCATGACGCCGACGAGGCCGTGCAGACCGCCATGCGCATGGCGCGCGATGCGTCGCGCCCGGTCGTCATCGCCGACGCGCAGGACAATCCCGGCGCGGGCGGCAGCTCCGACACCACCGGCGTGCTGCGCGCGCTGATTCGCCACGGCGCGCGCGATGCCGCCATCGGCCTGATCGTCGATCCGGCCGCGGCGCTGGCCGCGCATCACGCGGGCGCGGGCAACACGCTGCGGATTGCATTGGGTGGACACTCGGGTATTCCCGACGATGCGCCGCTGGAAGCCGAATTCCTGGTCGAAAAAACGTCCGACGGCCGCTTCGACACGCATGGCGCGTTCTACCGCGGCTTCCATATGGACCTGGGGCCCAGCGCCTGCCTGAGCCTGGGCGGCGTGCGCATCGTGGTGGCCTCGAACAAGGTGCAGATGGCCGACCAGGAGATGTTCCGCTTTGCCGGCGTGGATCCCGCGCGCGCCGCGATCCTGGTGGTGAAAAGTTCGGCGCACTTCCGCGCCGACTTCACGTCCATCGCCCATGCCATCCTGGTCTGCGCGGCGCCTGGATCCATGCTGATGGACGCGGCAAAACAACCATGGACACGGCTGCGTCCCGGCATCAGAATGGCACCTTGCGGGCCGGCGTTTTCCAGCCGGCCAGGCAATGCCTGACCCTCTCGCGCCGCCATGCGGGCGACGCGCCAACGACGTAGCGGCCGACGAACGCCGCCCACACCGATCCAAGGGGAACATTCATGCTGAAGTTTGTCCGTGCAGCCGCATTTGCCGGCGCGACCCTCCTGATGGCCCACGGCGCCTACGCCGACACGGTCATCAAGTCGGTCATGCATTCGCCGTTGCGCCTGACCGACCCGCACGCCACCACCGCGTACATCACCACGTGGCACGGCTACATGATCTACGACACGCTGCTGGCCACCGACGCCGACAACAAGATCCAGCCGCAGATGCTCGAAAAGTGGGACGTCTCGCCCGACGGCAAGACCTACACCATGACCCTGCGCGACGGCCAGAAGTGGCATGACGGCAAGCCCGTGACGGCCGACGACTGCGTCGCCTCGATCAAGCGCTGGGCCAGCGGCGACATCATGGGCCGCACGCTGCTGAAGTTCACCGACAAGATCGAGATCGTCGACGACAAGACCTTCCGCGTCGTCATGAAGGAACCCACCGACCTGGTGCTGCGCGCGCTGTCCAAGCCCACCGGCACCGCGCCCTTCATGATGCCCAAGCGCATCGCCGAGCAGGCCATCGGCCAGCCCATCACCGACATGACCGGCTCTGGCCCGTTCAAGATCGTCGAGTTCAAGCCGGGCGTGAAGACCGTCTACGCCAAGAACACCGATTACGTGCCCCGCAAGGAACCCGCCAGCGGCCTGGCCGGCGGCAAGGTCGTCAACGTCGACAAGGTCGAATGGAACGTCATGCCCGACGCCCTGACCACCGCCAACGCGTTGCTCGGCGGCGAGATCGACTTCGTCGAGCAGTTCCCCTACGACCTGCTGCCCATGGTCGAAGGCAACAAGGATCTGAAGGAAGAGTCGCTCAGCCCGGTCGGCTACTTCACGATGTACCGCTTCAACTTCAAGTACCCGCCCTTCAACAACAAGAAGATCCGCCAGGCCGCCATGTACGCCGTGGGCCAGGAAGACGTGATGAAGGCGCTGGTCGGCAATCCCAAGTACTGGCGCACCTGCGCCTCGCTGTGGGGCTGCGGCACGCCGTTGGAAACCGACATCGGCAAGGATGTGGTGGTGCCGCAGAACACCGAGAAGGCCAAGGCGCTGCTGAAGGAAGCCGGCTACGACAACACGCCCGTGCTGATCATGCACGCCACCGACGTGGGCACGCTGTCGGCGCAGCCGGTGGTGATCGCGCAGGCGCTGCGCAAGGCCGGCTTCAACGTCAACCTGATGGCCATGGACTGGCAGAGCGTGGCCACGCGGCGCGCCTCCAAGGCCGCGCCCGCCGAAGGCGGCTGGAACATCCACAACACCAACTGGTACGCCACCGACGTGATGGACCCGGTGCGCTCCGCGCCGGCCGCCGCCAGCGGCGACAACGCCTGGTTCGGCTGGCCCGACATGCCGCAGGTCGAAGAGCTGCGCACCAAGTTCGCGCTGACCTCCGACCCGGCCGAGCAGAAGAAGATCGCCGACGAGCTGCAGCGCATCGGCATTGACGAAGGCCTGTACGTGCCGCTCGGTCAGATGTCCGTGCCCACCGTGTATTCGACCAAGCTCTCGGGCCTGGTGCATGCGCCGGTGTTCGCGTTCTGGAACGTGAAGAAAGCCCCTTGACGGGCAAGTAAGCAGATAGCCTAGCAGCACAAGGGGGAAAACATGCTGGCATTCGTCTCACGCCGGCTCCTCGCGACCATCCCCGTTCTGGTGATGGTCGCGGTGGTGGTCTTTGCGATATTGCGCTCCAGCCAGGGCGACCCGGCCGTCATCATGGCCGGCGACGGCGCCACGCCCGAACGTATCGAACAGATACGCCAGATCATGGGCCTGGACCAGCCGGTGGTGAAGCAGTTCTTCATCTGGGCCGGCAAACTGGTGCAGGGCGACCTCGGCACCTCGCTGATGTCGGGCGTGCCCGTCACGCAGCTCATCGGGCAGCGGCTGGAGCCATCGCTCAGCCTGGCGGCCCTGACGCTGGTCTTCACGCTGATAGTCGCCATTCCGCTGGGCATCCTGGCGGCCTGGCGCCAGGGCAAGCTGCTGGACCGCGCCGTCATGGGCTTTTCCGTGCTCGGCTTCTCGGTGCCGGTGTTCGTCACCGGCTATCTGCTGATCTGGGCCTTCGCCATCAAGCTGGGCTGGTTCAACGTGCAGGGCTACACGCCGCTGGCCAACGGCTTCTGGCTGTTCCTGCACCGCCTGATCCTGCCCGCCCTGGCGCTGTCCACGGTCTACGTGGCGCTGATTGCGCGCATCACGCGCACCAGCGTCATCGAGGTCATGGGCGAGGACTTCATCCGCACCGCCCGCTCCAAGGGCCTGACCGAGACCGGCGTGCTGCTGGGCCACGCGCTGCGCAACGCGGCCGTGCCCATCGCCACGGTCGTGGGCGTGGGCGTGGCGCTGCTGATCAGCGGCGTGGTCGTCACCGAATCGGTGTTCAACATCCCCGGCCTGGGCCGGCTGGTGGTCGAGGCCGTGCTGGCGCGCGACTATCCGGTGATCCAGGGCCTGACGCTGTTCTTCGCCTTTGTCTACGTGTTCATCAACCTCGTCGTCGATTGCGCCTACACGGTGTTCGATCCGCGCATCCGCTACTGAGGCCCCATCATGCAAACCCCCATCGACGCGGCCGACAACACCGCCGCCGCCGACCTGCCGGGCGGCGGCACGCCGCAAACCACCGCCTGGCGCCAGATCCGCCAGGGCTTGCGCAGCTGGCCCGTGATGCTGGCGCTGGCGGTGCTGGTCATCATCGTCGCCATCGCCCTGTTCGCGCCCTGGCTGGGCACGGTCGATCCCGTGCAGATCAACCCGGGATCGCGCCTGAAGCAGCCCTTCACCGAGTTCCTCTTCGGCACCGACGCCTTCGGCCGCGACGTCTGGTCGCGCGTGGCCTACGGCGCGCGCGTCTCGCTGATCGCCGGCCTGGGCGCCGCCGTGGTCAGCGTGGCGCTCGGTCTGGTGATCGGCGTCATCGCCGGCTGGTTCCGCTCGCTGGACGGCCTGATCATGCGCACCATGGACGCCATCATGGCGATCCCCGGCATCCTGCTGGCGATCGCGCTGGTGTCGGTCTCGGGCGCCAGCCTGACCACGGTGCTGGTGGCCATCACCATCCCCGAGATCCCGCGCGTGGTGCGGCTGGTGCGCGGCCAGATCCTGACCGTGCGCGGCGAGCCTTATGTGGAAGCCGCGCTGGCGCTGGGCACGCCGCTGCCCAAGCTGCTGTGGCGCCACATGGTGCCCAGCACCATCGCGCCGCTGACCGTGCAGGGCACCTATGTGTTCGCCTCGGCCATGCTGACCGAGGCCATCCTCAGCTTCCTGGGCGCGGGCGTGCCGCCCGAGATCGCGTCCTGGGGCAACATCATGTCCGAGGGCCGCATGTACTTCCGCATGCTGCCGGGCCTGATCCTGTTCCCCGGACTGTTCCTGTCGCTGACCGTGCTCAGCGTGAACATCCTGGGCGACGCCTTGCGCGACGCGCTGGACCCGAAAATGGTGCGCAGGACCTGACGCCGATGACCTACTCCCCCACTCCCTCCGCGGGCGACACCTCGTCCGCCATCCTGGCCATCCGCAACCTGTCGGTCGAAGTCGCCGGCGCCGGCAACCGCGTCGTGCGCAACCTGAGCCTGGACGTGCACGCCGGCGAGACCGTCTGCGTGGTCGGCGAATCCGGCTCGGGCAAGTCGGTCACCTCGCTGGCCGTCATGGGCCTGCTGCCGCAGGGCATCCTGAAGATCGGCGCGGGCTCGATCCGCGTCGAGGGCGAGGACGTGGCCACCGCCACGCCGCGCCGCCTGCGCGAGCTGCGCGCCACCCGCATGGCCATGGTGTTCCAGGAACCCATGACCGCGCTCAACCCGGTGCACACGGTCGGCAAGCAGGTCGACGAGGTGCTGCGGCTGCATCGCAAGATGTCCGCCGCCGAGCGCCGCGACAAGGTGCTGGAGATGTTCCGCTCGGTCCACCTGCCCGACGTCGAGCGCATCTACGACGCCTACCCGCACCAGCTCTCCGGCGGCCAGCGCCAGCGCATCGTCATCGCCATGGCGCTGATCCTGGAGCCACGCCTGCTGATCGCCGACGAGCCGACCACGGCGCTGGACGTGACCACGCAGAAGCAGATCCTGGCGCTCATCAAGGAACTGCAGGTCAAGCACAAGACCGCCGTGCTGTTCATCACCCACGACTTCGGCGTGGTGGCCGAGATCTCCGACCGCATCATCGTGATGAACCGCGGCGACCTGGTCGAAAGCGGCACGCGCCACGAGATCCTGGCCGAGCCCAGGCAGTCCTACACGCGGCGGCTGGTGTCCTCGGTGCCCAGCCTGGTGCCGTCGCGCCGCGAGGCGCCCGCCGGCCAGCCGGTGCTGCACGTCAAGGGCCTGGGCCGCACCTACGGCGGCGGCGGCTCGCTGTTCTCGCGCAAGCCGGCGCACGGCGTGGTGGCCGCGGCCGACGTCAACCTGACGCTGCGCAAGGGCGAGATCCTGGGCATCGTGGGCGAGTCCGGCTCGGGCAAGTCCACGGTCGCGCGCTGCATCGTGCGCCTGATCGAGCCCACCGCCGGCCACATGATGATGGGCGGCGAAGACCTGAGCACGCTGTCGGGCGCCGCATTGCGACCGGTGCGTCGGCGCATACAGATCGTGTTCCAGGACCCCTATCGCTCGCTCAACCCGCGCCGCACCGTGGGCGAGTCCATCATCGAGGGCCTGCTCAATTTCGGCGTGCCGCGCGAACAGGCGCTGCAGCGCGCCGGCGAAACGCTGTCGGTGGTGGGCCTGAGCCCGGACGCCATGCGGCGCTATCCGCACCAGTTCTCCGGCGGCCAGCGCCAGCGCATCTGCATCGCGCGCGCGCTGGTCATGGATCCCGAGATCCTGGTCGCCGACGAGGCCGTGTCGGCGCTGGACGTCTCGGTGCAGGCGCAGGTGCTGGAGCTGCTGGAGCAGGTGCGACAGCGCACCGGCGTGGGCGTGCTCTTCATCACCCACGACCTGCGCGTGGCGGCGCAGATCTGCGACACCATCATCGTCATGCAGCGCGGCAAGGTCGTCGAGACCGGCAGCGCCGAGACCGTGCTGACCGAGCCGCGCCACGAGTACACGCGCGCGCTGATCGACGCCGCGCCCGGCCGCGACTGGGACTTCCGCAACTTCAGGCCGGTCGCCGCCGGCCATCCGGCGCAGGCCCCGGCGGGCTGAAGCCGGTCGCGCGCGCGCACGCCTCCCATGGCGTCCGCGCCGCGCCCCATGCCATCCGCATCCCGAGCCGGCACGCAGAGGCCGGCCAGACACAAAGGCTCATCCCCCCTTCAGGAACCGACCACCAGGAACCGCCATGCAGCAGCCGCATGAACTCTCCGCCCAGGAACTGCTTGCCGCCTACCGCGCCAAGACCCTGTCCCCCGTCGAAGCCACCCGCGCCGTGCTGGCGCACATCGAGCGCTGGGAACCCAGCCTGAAAGCCACCTACGCGCTGGATCCCGAAGGCGCGCTGGCCGCCGCCCGCGAATCCGAGGCGCGCTGGATGAAGGGCGAGCCGCTGTCGGCCGGCGGCTACACGCTGGACGGCGTGCCCGCCACCATCAAGGAGAACATCGCCACGCGCGGCGTGCCGGTGCCACTGGGCACCGCGGCCACCGACCTGACGCCGGCCAGCGCCGACGCGCCGCCGGCGGCCCGCATGCGCGAGGCAGGCGCCGTGGTGCTGGGCAAGACCACCATGCCGGACTACGGCATGCTGTCGTCCGGCCTGTCCAGCTTCCACGAGCTGACCCGCAATCCCTGGGACCTGGGCAAGAATCCCGGCGGCTCCAGCGCCGGCGCCGGCGCGGCCGCCGCGGCCGGCTACGGCCCGCTGCACATCGGCACCGACATCGGCGGCTCGGTGCGCCTGCCCGCCGCCTGGTGCGGCATCGCCACGCTCAAGCCCAGCCTGGGCCGCATTCCCATCGACCCGCCCTTCATGGGCCGCTGCGCCGGTCCCATGACGCGCACCGTGACCGATACCGCGCTGATGATGGGCGTGCTGTCACAGCCCGACGCGCGCGACCACATGAGCCTGCCCTACCAGGACATCGCCTGGCTCGACCTGGACATGGACCTGCGCGGCGTGCGCATCGGCCTGCTGCTGGACGCCGGCTGCGGCCTGTCCGTGGATCCCGAGATCCTGGACGCCGTGCAGGCCGCCGCCCGCCTGTTCGAGGCGGCCGGCGCCATCGTCGAACCCATGAAGTCCTGGATGACGCCCGCCATGCTGGACGGCGTGGACCGCTTCTGGCGCACCCGCTCGGCCATCGACCTGGCGGCGCTGTCCGAGGAACGTCGCGGCAAGATCCTGCCCTTCATCCGCGCCTGGGCGGAAAGCGGCGGCGGCCAGAGCGGCGATGCCGTGTTCCGCAGCTACTACGAGACGGTCAACGTGCGCGCGCGCACCGTCGCCGCCTGCGCGCCCTACGACTACGTACTGTCGCCGGTGGCGCCCGTGGTGGCCTACAACGCCGAATGGCCCTCGCCCACCAACGAGGTCGCCACCACCATGCATCACATCGGCTTCACGCTGCCCTACAACATGAGCGAGCAGCCGGCGGCCTCGGTGAACTGCGGCTATACCAGGGCCGGCCTGCCCATCGGCCTGCAGATCGCCGGCGCGCGCTTCGACGACCTGGGCGTGCTGCGCGTGGCGCGGGCCTGGGAGCGCATGCGCCCGGCGCAGCGCGCCTGGCCGCAGCCGCCCAAGAGCGCCTGACGACGGACGCTCCGCCTTGATGCCCGGACGCCCGCGAGGCGTCCGGACGCTTTCCCCGCATATCCGGGCGACGAGCCCGGGCAACCCACAGGACGACCCATGCGCTGGCTATTGGCAATGATCAAGCACGAGACGAACACATACTCGCCCGTGCCCACGCCGCTGGAACGCTTCTTCCGCGGCAATCCCGAAATCCTGGCCGGCGAACGCGCCATCCGGGCCTATGAGAACACCGACAGCGGCCTGGGCGGCTACATCGAGGTGGCGCGCCGCGAGGGCGCCGAGATCGTGCTGCCGGTCGCCGCCGAATCCTGGCCCAGCGGGCCGGCCAGCGCCGAGACACACGAACGCCTGTGCCGGCTGGTGCTGGACGAGGTCGAGCGCGGCGGCTTCGACGCCATCCTGCTGGACCTGCACGGCGCCATGGTGGCCGAGGGCGTGGAAGACGCCGAGGGCGATCTGCTGCGCCGCCTGCGCGAGATCGATCCGACGACGCCGGTGGCGGTGACGCTGGACATGCACGCCAACCTCTACGACGACATCGTCAGGCACGCCACCGTCATCAGCGGCTTCCATACCTATCCGCACGTGGACATCCACGCCGCCGGGCTGCGCGCGGCCAACGTCATCGTGCGCACGCTCAAGGGCGAGATCAAGCCCGTCATGCGCTGGGGCAACAAGCCCATGCTGCCGCACGTGATGCGCCAGGGCACGCACGCCGAACCCAACAAATCGCTGCAGGAGCGCTGCATCGCGCTGGAGGCGCAAGGCGTGCTGGCGGCGTCGGTGTTTGTCGGCTTCCCGCATGCCGACATCCGCGAAGCGGGCCTGAGCGCCGTGGTCTGTACCGACGGCAAGGCGGAGCAGGCGGAACAATTGCGCGACGAACTGCTGGAGCGCGCCTGGGACGCCCGCGCCGACTGGGTGTTCCATCCGGAACCGCTGGAAGCCGCCATTACCCGCGCCAAGGCGGTGACACAGGGCCCGGTGGTCCTGCTGGACCACTACGACAACACCGGCTCGGGCGGCACCATGGACACCACGGCGGTGCTGGCCGAGATGCTGCGCCAGGGCCTGGACAACGCCGTGTTCTACGCCATCTGCGATCCGCAGGCCGCGCGCGAAGCGGCGGCGGCCGGCGTCGGCAGCCAGATCCGCATCAAGCTGGGCGGCAAGGTCGCCATGCCCGCCATCCGCCAGGCCAGCGAGCCGCTGGAGATCTCCGGCCGCGTGAAGCTGGTCTTTGACGGCGTCTACCTGAACCGGGGCCCCATGTATCGCGGCGTGCGCAACGATACCGGCCTGACCGTGGTCATCGACACCGGCAGCGTGGAGATCGTGGTGGTGTCGCGCCACCAGGAGCCCTTCGACGTCAATTGCCTGCTGTCGGCCGGCATCGATCCGCTGCAGAAGCGCTACGTAGCCCTCAAGAGCCGGGTCCACTGGCGCGCGGGCTTCTCCGACATGGCGACCGACATCATCGAATGCACCGGCGTCGGCGTGACCACCTCGGACTACGGCCAACTGGAATTCAAACGCGTGCGGCGCCCCATCTACCCGCTGGATCCACTGTAAGTCGTTATTTTGTCGACAATATCGCCGGCGCACCCGCGCCGGCTTTCATTTTGAAATCTTCGGTAACGGCGCGCGCTCTCGCCGGACAGGCAGCCTCGGTATACTCGCCGCGGGTCCTTGCGCCCTCATGAATCAATGACTTCGCGGAGTCCTCGCCTCGTGGCGGTTCATCGGCGGCAGCGCAAGGGCATGACTCGACAATCAACGACATAAAAGCAGAACGATGAAAAAGAGCGTAGCGATCACCCTGGGCGTGGTCATAGTGGGAGCGGGAAGCTGGGTCGGCGCGACCTGGTACACGGGCAAGCGCATCGAGGAAAGCTCGCAGCGCCGCCTGGCCGAGGTCAACGAGAAGCTGGCAAAGGTCACGCCGCTGTTCGGCCTGCGCATCGACCAGATCAAGTACGAGCGCGGCCTGTTCTCGACGCAGGCGCGTTATGGCCTGTCGCTCCTGAAGAACGACAAGAGCCTGGACGTCCTGCCCGACGGCATGATCGAGTTCGACGCCACCATCGAGCACGGCCCCTTCCCCAAGGGCGCGCTGGCGCGCGGCGCCCTCGCGCCCAAGCTGGCCTACGTCCAGGCGGCGATGGCCAAGACGGACCTGGTCAAGCCGGTGTTCGAGCTGACCAAGGACGTGGCCCCGCTGACGGCCGACGCCATCGTCGCCTACGGCGGCCACGGCGCCAGCACGGCGCAGATCGCGCCGGTCAAGTTCAGCCGCGATGGCATCGACCTCGACTTCAGCGGCATGAAGATCGACGGCACCTACGACCACGCCAAGCAGGCGGTGGTCGCGCGCGGCGTGATCGACACCATCGGCGTCGACGGCCTGAAGGCCCAGCGCGAGCGCGACAAGTTCAAAATGGCCCTGTCCGGCCTGTCCATCGACGTGAACACCCTGATGGGCAAGTTCGGCCTGTCGATCGGCGACTCGGGCGTGCAGGTCAAGCACATCGACATGGTCAAGCCCCAGGACGAGCTGAAGATCGCGCTCGACGACTTCGGCTACACCGTCAAGCTGACCGAGGACGACAAGAACATCGCCATGCAGGCCGCCTACAAGCTCGGCGGCCTGACGGTCGACGGCGTGGCGCTGGGCAGCGGCCAGGCCGTGGTCAAGCTGGGCAACCTGGACGGCGTCGCGGTCAAGCAACTGGCCGACACCTACAACCAGATGATGCGCCAGGCCGTGGCCGGCGCCAGCGACGAAGGCTTGAAGGACGAACAGGTGCAGACCCTGATCGATACCGCCACCAAGCTGCTGGCCGCCAAGCCCACGTTCAGCATGGACCCGATCAGCTGGAAGACCGCCAAGGGCGAAAGCAAGCTGACCTTCGCGCTGGACCTGGCGAGCCCCGCCAACCTCAAGGACCTGACGCCGCAGGAAATTCTGGTCCAGGCCATCAAACGCATCGATGCCAACCTGGTCGTGTCCAAGCCCATGGTGCAGGACCTGGTCGCGCAGTACATGGTCAAGACCGAAGGCAAGGCCGCCGACAAGGCCGCCACCGAAGCCGAGGAACAGGTCCGCAGCATGGCGGGCATGGCCGAGATGTTCAACGTCGGCAAGAACGACGGCGACAACATCATCGGCAAGTTCCACTTCTCCGACGGCATGGGCGATCTGAACGGCAAGAAGATCCCGGCGGACGAGCTGTTCAGCGGCCTGCTGGATGCGGCCGGCTCGCACGACAGCATGGATGACGACGAATCCGAACCCGCCGTCGGCGCCATCAGCTCGGACACCGACCCCGCCTCCTCCGGCGAGCAGATGCAGGACTTCAACGTCGACGTGGTCACCTCCATGCTGGACGACATGGGCTACTCGCCGCGCCGCTCCGAAGGCGACGAAGGCCCGGTGCTGGTGCTGGATCCCAGCGGCACCGGCGCGGCCGACCTGCGCGTGGAACTGCTGTGCAACGACTTCACCGAGAAGTGCTACGACCTGGTCATCACCGCCACGTACAGCGCCAAGAAGCCGGTTTCCCTCAAGGCCATCAACGCCTGGAACAAGGAATACCGCTGGAGCCGCGCCTACCTGGACGAGAAGAACCAGGCCGTGCTGCAAATGGACGTGAACGCGGAAGGCGCGATCGGCAAGGAAAACCTGCAGATCCTGCTGAACACCTTCATCAGCATCGCCGAGGACTTCTCGGCCATGGTGAACAAGGGCGCGGGCAAGTAAACGTCCGAGCAACGCTCATCGAAAACCCCCGCCAGGAAACTG
>NZ_JBICCO010000125.1:0-14150 GCF_043119405.1 Achromobacter sp. 413638 | reverse complement strand
TCGCTGCGGACCGGAGGGCGGAACCCACCCCCGAAGCGCTGCGCGCTCCCCCTCAAGGGGGCGTCGCTGCGGACCGGCAAAGCCGGCTCCGCGCGACCCCACGGGCACATACTGCTTACCTTCGTCTTTCAGCCGCTGAACGCCTGCCCCGCCTTGAACAGCATGTACGCCGACAGCGCGAACAGCAGGCAGGCGAACACCTTCTTCAGCGTGGCCACCGGCAGGCGATGCGCCATGCGCGCGCCCAGCGGCGCGGTCAGCACGCTGGCGCAGACCAGCGCGATCAGCGCCGGCCAGTAGATATAGCCCAGCATGCCCGGACGCGAGACGGACTCATTCAGGCCCGACACCACATAGCCCGCGCTATTGGCCAGCGCGATGGGAAAGCCCAGCGCCGCCGAGGTGGACACGGCGTTGTGCAGGGCCACGTTGCACCAGACCATGAAGGGCACGGACAGGAAGCCGCCGCCGGCGCCCACCAGGCCCGACAGGAAACCGATGCCCACGCCGGCCGCGCTGGTGCCCGCGACGCCGGGCATCTGGCGGCTGGGCTTGGGTTTCTTGTTGCGCAGCATGCTCCAGCCGGAATAGCCCACGAACAGCGCGAAGAACAGCGACAGCCAGTGCGAGCTGAGCGCGGCGAACACCGCGCCGCCCGACAGCAGGCCGCCAATGATGATGCCCGGCGCCATCGCGGCGACGATGCCCCATTTGATGGTGCCGCGCTGCTGGTGCGCGCGCACGCTGGAGATCGAGGTGAACAGGATCGAGGTCATGGACGTGGCGATGGCCGCGTGCACCACCAGGTCGGCCGGCATGCCCTTCCAGCTGAACAGCATGGTCAGGAACGGCACCAGCACCATGCCTCCGCCTATGCCGAGCAAACCCGCCGCGAAGCCCGCCGCCGCGCCCAGCGCCAGCAGGCAGATCACCATCGTCACATCCACGTCTCTCTCCCCTTTTTGATGTCATGAACAAGGCCCCGCGCGGGGGCCTTGGTGTGTTGCGCGGTCAAGCCGCGCGCCAGGCCGGCCTCTGCGGGCCGACCGTCAGCTAGGCAATGATACCCCCGCCCAGGCAGATATCGCCGTCATACAGCACGGCGGACTGGCCCGGCGTGACGGCCCATTGCGCTTGCGGAAACACCAGCGAGAAGCGGCCGTCGGCGGCGTCCTCCAGCCGGCAGGCCGCGTCGGCCTGGCGGTAGCGGGTCTTGGCGCCATAGCCACGCGCCTCGGGCGGGCGGCCCGCCACCCAGCTGGCGTCCTGCGCCTGCAGGCGGTTCGACAACAGCCAGGGATGGTCGTGACCCTGCACCACATAGAGCCGGTTGCGCTCCAGGTCCTTGCGCGCCACGTACCAGGCCTCGGCGGTGCCGTCCTCGCGCTGCTTGCCCTTGACGCCGCCCACGCCCAGGCCCTTGCGCTGGCCCAGCGTGTAGAACGACAGGCCTTCGTGGCGGCCCACCTTCTGGCCTTCCGGCGTCAGGATCGGACCCGGCTCGGTCGGCAGATAGCGATTCAGGAACTCGCGGAACGGCCGCTCGCCGATGAAGCAGATGCCGGTGGAATCCTTCTTGGCCGCGTTGTGCAGGCCGATCTCGTGCGCGATGCGGCGCACCTCGGTCTTGTGGATCTCGCCCAGGGGAAACAGCGTGCGCGACAACTGCGCCTGGTTCAGGCGGTGCAGGAAGTAGCTCTGGTCCTTGGACCCGTCCAGCGCCTTGAGCAGCTGGAACTCGCTGCCGCCGCCGGCCGCCGGCACCTCGCGCACGCGCGCGTAGTGGCCGGTGGCGATGTGCTCGGCGCCCAGCGCCATGGCGTGGTCCAGGAAGGCCTTGAACTTGATCTCGGCATTGCACAGCACGTCGGGATTGGGCGTGCGGCCGGCGGAATACTCGCGCAGGAACTCGGCGAAGACGCGGTCCTTGTATTCGGCGGCGAAATTGACGTATTCGAATTCCACGCCGACCAGATCGGCGACGCTGGCCGCGTCCAGCAGATCCTGGCGGGTGGAGCAGTATTCGGAATCGTCGTCGTCTTCCCAGTTCTTCATGAACAGGCCGACGACCTCGTAGCCTTGCTGCTTGAGCAGCCAGGCGGTGACCGAAGAATCGACCCCGCCGGACATGCCGACGACAACGCGGCCTTTCTTGGTGGATGTTTGGCTCATGATGCGATCATTTTAGTGCGTCGGCCGCGGCTTCCTCGTCGGGCCTGGGCTCGGCGGCGCGGGAGACTTCCATCAGCCAGGCGCGGAACGCCTGCAGCGTCGGCAGGCTGGCTTTCTGTTCGGGATAGCACAGGTAATAGCCCATGCGCGCCCGGATCGGCAGCTCCACGGCGACCGACAGCCGGCCGTCGCGCAGTTCATCCTCGACCAGGCAGCGCGGGATCAACGCCACGCCGAAACCGGCGGCGGCGGCCTGCGACAGCAGCGCGTACTGGTCGAAGCGGGCTCCCTCCAGGCTGCGGCGGGTGTCGCAGCCTGCCTGCTCGAACCAGTCGCGCCAGCCATCCAGCGCGGACGTGTGGTGCAGGAGCGGATAGGCCAGCAGGTCTTCGGGGGCGGCGCAGCCGCCGGGTATCAGCCTGGGGCTGTACACGGGCACGATGTCCCGGCCCACGATGTAGTCGGCGCCGCTGCCGGGCCACAGGCCCTCGCCGAAGCGCACGGCGGCGTCCAGCTCGGGGGCGGAGAAATCGTAGCCCTGGCGGTGCGGCAGGAATTCGACGTGGATGTCCGGGCGCTGGCGCATGAAGGCCGTCAGGCGCGGGATCAGCCAGCGCGCGCCGAATGTGGGCATACAGGTCAGGTTCAGCGTGCCGCCACGCCCCTGGTGCGCGATCAGTTCCACCGTGGCCGCCTCGATCTGCCCCAGGCCGGCCTGGATCTTGGCCAGGTAGGCGCGTCCGGCCTCGGTCAAGACCAGGCCTTGCCTGATGCGCAGGAATAGTTCGACGCCGACGAAGGCCTCCAGATGCTTGACCTGCTTGCTGACGGCGCCTTGCGTGACGCAAAGCTCCTGGGCGGCGCGGGTGAAGCTGGAATGCCGGGCGGCCACTTCAAAAGCCTGCAGATCGGTCAGGGACGGGCAGAAACGCCGCATGCGTGAAGCTCCCGCGACGGGCGCGGGCTCCTTGCCCGCCAGGGGGCATGTCGCCTCGGGATCCACGGCCCGCAGTAAAAAGGGGACGCGCTCCGGAAAGAGGCATGAAAAAAAGTCATAGATTACGGAGAAACTTTCGTTTGCGCAAACCGCCCCCGAAAGAAAGAATCGTTTGTCTGGCGGATGCGTTTTCGCATCCGCCTTCCAATTTTGTACAAGGGGAAACCATGCAACGCCGTAACGTAGTCCTGGGCCTGTGTGTCGCCGCCGCGACCCTGGCCGCTCCGCTGGCCTCGGGCATCGCCCATGCCCAGGATGCCTATCCCAGCAAGCCCGTGCGCCTGATCGTGCCCTTCCCGCCCGGCGGCACCACCGACATCGTCGGCCGCCTGTACGCCGACAAGCTCGGCAAGGAACTGGGCCAGACCGTGGTGGTGGAAAACCGTGGGGGCGCCGGCGGCTCGATCGGCAGCGCCTTTGTTGCCAGCAGCGCGCCGGACGGCTATACCTTGGGAATCGCCACCGTCAGCACGCACGGCATCAACCCGGCCATCTACCCGAACCTGCCGTTCGATGGCGAGAAGGACTTCACGCCCGTCTCGAACCTGGCCGCCGTGCCCAACATCATGACCGTCAACCCGAAAGTCCCGGCCAGGAACATCGCCGACTTCATCAAGCTGGCCAAGAGCGAACCCGGCAAGCTGACCTATGCGTCGGCCGGCAACGGCTCGGTCTCGCACATGATGGGCGAGCTGTTCAAGATGGCCTCGGGCGCCAACCTGATGCACGTGCCCTACCGTGGCGTCGGTCCGGCGCTGAACGACGCGCTGGCCGGCCAGGTGGACGTGCTGTACGACAACCTGCCCTCGACGCTGCCGCACGCGCAATCCGGCCGCCTGGTGCCGCTGGCCGTGGCCTGGCCCAAGCGCGTGGCCAGCCTGCCCGACGTGCCCACCTTCGCCGAGGCCGGCCTGCCGGCGGTGAACGATGCCTCCTGGTTCGGCCTGGTCGCGCCGGCCAAGCTGCCCCAGCCGGTGCTGGACAAGCTCAATGCCGCCGTGCGCAAGGTCAGCGCCGATCCGGACGTCAAGGCCAAGCTCGAAGCGCTGGGCGCCGCGCCCGCCGCCAACTCCCCGGCCGAATTCGCCGCGCAGATCTCGGCCGAGATCGCCAAGAACAAGCGCATCGCCAAAGAAGCCAACGTGAAGATCGACTGAGCCCGTCACACGGCCTGCGGTCTTCGGCCCCCACCGCCCCGTCTCGCGCCGGGCGCGGGGGTCTCCGATCAACGAACCTGAAACCCCTTATGCGATTTACCCAACCCCTGTCCTACCGGCTGGACCTTCCGCCCCGCTATCCCGAATCGGATCCCTCGGCCCCGCTCGTGCTGGACTCCCCGCACAGCGGCACGGCCTACCCTCCCGACTTCGCCGCCGCGGCCGACTACGGGGCATTGCGCACCGCCGAGGACACCTGGGTTGACGATCTGTGGAGCGACGCCGTGGACATGGGCGCGCCGCTGCTGGCGGCGACCTTTCCGCGCGCCTATATCGACGCCAACCGCGCGCCCGACGAGATCGACGAACTGCTGCTGGACCGCCCCTGGCCCGGCGCCGTCAACGCCTCGCCCAAGGTCCGCCTGGGCAAGGGCCTGATCTGGCGCATGCTGGACGACGGCACGCCGCTGTACGACCGCAAGCTCCCGGTCGAGGAAGTCGAGCACCGCATCGCGGCCTGCTGGAAGCCCTATCACGCGGCGCTGCGCCAGCTGCTGGACGGCGCCCATCGCAAGTTCGGCAAGGTCTGGCACATCAACTGCCACTCCATGCCCAGCGTGGCCGGCGCCTACGCCACCGACCAGCCCGGCCTGGTCCACCCCGATTTCGTGCTGGGCGACCGCGACGGCAGCACCAGCGACCCGGCCTTCCGCGAATTCATCGCGGCCTGGCTGCGCGCGCGCGGCTACCACGTGACGGTCAATGACCCGTACAAGGGCGTGGAACTGGTGCGCGCCTTCGGCTGCCCGGCCGAGGGCCGCCACAGCCTGCAGATCGAGATCAACCGCAAGCTCTACATGGATGAAGTCTCGCTGCGTCCGACGGCGGGGTACGGCCGGCTGAAAGCCGACCTGCGCGAGCTGACGGCGGCGCTGATCCTCTGGACGCGCGCGCAGACGGCGTAACCCTTGACGCGCGCGTTCGCGCCACGAGCCTGTCCCGCAAGCCCCCCCGGCCCGCGCCGCGGGGCTTCTGTCTTTCGAATTCGCAACCAGACCGCATTCCCGCGCCTGTCCAAGGAAACGGCGTTTGCGCGCCTTATCAAGGCCGACTCGGACTCGTCCCAATGAACCTTGCGGGCCTCCCCTCTCTATTCCGTGTATAACTATCCGCGAACCTTCTGAGGAGAGGCGTCGATGCACATCGGGATACCAAAAGAAACCCGAGACGGGGAAACCCGTGTCGCAGCAACACCGGAAACCGTCAAGAAGTACACGGCCGGCAAGCATACTGTCGTAGTGGAACGCGGGGCGGGCGTCGCCGCCCGATATCTGGACGAGGCCTACGAGGCCGCCGGCGCGACCCTGGGCTCGGCCCAGGATGCGCTGGGGGCCGGACTGGTGCTGAAGGTGCGCGCGCCTTCCGCCGAGGAACTGCCCCACATGAAGCCGGGCGCCGTGGTGGCCGGCATGCTGGACCCGTTCGACGCCGAAGGCCTGATGCGGCTGGCGGCCGCCGGCCTGACCGGCTTCGCGCTGGAAGCCGCGCCGCGCATCACGCGCGCGCAGAGCCTGGACGTGCTGTCGTCCCAGGCCAACCTGGCCGGCTACAAGGCCGTGCTGCTGGCGGCGCATTACTACGGCCGCCTCTTTCCCATGATGATGACCGCCGCCGGCACGCTCAAGGCCGCGCGCGCCGTGGTGCTGGGAGCGGGCGTGGCGGGCCTGCAGGCCATCGCCACCGCCAAGCGCCTGGGCGCGGTGGTCGAGGCCTCCGACGTGCGTCCCGCCGCGCGCGAGCAGGTCGAATCGCTGGGCGCGAAATTCATCGACGTGCCGTTCGAAACCGACGAGGAGCGCGAGATCGCCCAGGGCGTGGGCGGCTATGCCCGACCCATGCCGCCGTCGTGGATGGCGCGGCAGGCGGCGCTGGTGTCCGAGCGCTGCAAGCAGGCCGACATCATCATCACCACCGCGCTGATCCCGGGCCGCCCGGCGCCCACGCTGGTGTCCGCCGAGACCGTGGCCGGCATGAAGCCGGGCTCGGTGCTGGTGGACCTGGCGGTCGAGCGCGGCGGCAACTGCCCGCTGACCGAGCGCGGCCAGGTCGTGGAAAAGCACGGCGTGACGCTGGTCGGGCTGAACAACCTGCCGGGCATGGTGGCGACCGACGCCTCCGCGCTGTATGCGCGCAACCTGCAGGATTTCCTGAAGCTCATCATCAATGCGGACGGCGCGCAGCAGATCCAGCGCGACGATGAAATCGTGGCTGCCTGCCTGGTGTGCGAAGGCGGCAACGTGACGCGGAGGACCTAGGCATGGAAGCGATCAACCCCACCCTGATGAATCTCATCATCTTCGTGCTGGCCATCTATGTCGGCTACCACGTGGTCTGGAACGTCACCCCCGCGCTGCATACCCCGCTGATGGCCGTGACCAACGCCATCTCGGCCATCATCATCGTCGGCGCCATGCTGGCCGCCGCGCTGACCGAGGGCGGGCTGGCGCGCGGCATGGGCGTGTTCGCCGTGGCGCTGGCCGCGGTCAACGTGTTCGGCGGTTTCCTCGTGACGCGCCGCATGCTGGAGATGTTCAAGAAGAAGGACAGGAAGCCGGGCAAGGAGGACGCGCAATGATCTCGCTGAACCTCGTCACCCTGCTCTACCTGGTCGCCTCGGTCTGCTTCATCCAGGCGCTCAAGGGCTTGTCCCACCCCACCACGTCCCGCCTGGGCAATGCCTTCGGCATGGCCGGCATGGCGATCGCCGTGCTGACCACCGCCGCCCTGATCGTGGGCCTGGCGCGCGAAGGCGCGTCCGCCATCGGCCTGGGCTGGGTGGTGCTGGGCCTGCTGGTGGGCGGCTCGATCGGCACGCTGATGGCCAAGCGCGTCGAGATGACCAAGATGCCCGAGCTGGTCGCCTTCATGCACAGCATGATCGGCCTGGCCGCGGTGGCCATCGCCGTCGCCGTAGTGGCCGAGCCGCAGGCCTTCGGCATCGCGCCGGCCGGCATGCCGATCCCGGTGGGCAACCGCTTCGAGCTGTTCATCGGCACCTTCGTCGGCGCCATCACCTTCTCGGGGTCGGTGATCGCCTTCGGCAAGCTGTCGGGCAAGTACAAGTTCCGCCTGTTCCAGGGCGCGCCGGTGGTGTTCGCCGGCCAGCACATGCTGAACCTGGCGCTGGCGCTGCTGATGCTGGCCGCCGGCGTGTGGTTCATGCTGACGCAGCAATGGACGCCGTTCATCATCATGACGCTGATCGCCTTCGTGCTGGGCGTGCTCATCATCATCCCGATCGGGGGCGCGGACATGCCAGTGGTGGTGTCCATGCTGAACAGCTACTCGGGCTGGGCGGCGGCGGGTATCGGCTTTTCGCTGAACAACCCCATGCTGATCATCGCCGGCTCGCTGGTGGGCTCGTCGGGCGCGATCCTGTCCTACATCATGTGCAAGGCCATGAACCGCTCGTTCTTCAACGTCATCCTGGGCGGCTTCGGCGCGCAGGCGGGCGGCGGCGCGCAGCAGGGCGACGGCCAGCAGCGCAGCGTGAAGTCGGGCAGCCCGGACGATGCGGCCTTCCTCATGACCAACGCCGAAAGCGTCACCATCGTGCCCGGCTACGGCCTGGCCGTGGCGCGCGCCCAGCATGCGCTGAAGGAACTGGCCGAGAAGCTGACCGAGCGCGGCGTGACGGTGAAGTACGCCATCCACCCGGTGGCCGGCCGCATGCCCGGCCACATGAACGTGCTGCTGGCCGAGGCCGAGGTGCCCTACGACCAGGTGTTCGAGATGGAGGACATCAACAGCGAGTTCGGCCAGACCGACGTGGTGCTGGTGCTGGGGGCGAACGACGTGGTCAACCCGGCCGCCAAGAACGATCCCAAGTCGCCGATCGCCGGCATGCCCATCCTGGAAGCCTACAAGGCGCGCACGGTGATCGTGAACAAGCGCTCGATGGCCTCGGGCTACGCCGGGCTGGACAACGAGCTGTTCTACATGGACCGCACCATGATGGTGTTCGGCGACGCCAAGAAGGTGCTCGAGGACATGGTGAAGGCGGTCGAATAGGCCGCCGGCCCGGCCCCTGCCCGCCCGATGCCGGTCCGGGCGGGGGCCATGTTTTCCAGCGCTGGCCGACTGGCGGCTGACGGCTGGCGCTATGCTTCCTGGCGCCGGCCGTCGGCCGGCTGGCGCAGCAGTTCGTCCACCACTTCGACCCAATGCCGCACCGGCGTGTCGGTGCCGCTTTGCAGGTGGCCGATGCAGCCGATGTTGGCCGACAGGATCACGTCCGGACCGCCCGCCGCGATGGCCGACAGCTTGCGGTCGCGCAGCTCCAGCGCGATGTCCGGGTTCAGCACCGAATACGCCCCGGCCGAGCCGCAGCACAGATGCTTGTCGGCGAACGGCTGCAATTCGAATCCCAGGTCCGCCAGCAGCTGCTCCGACAAGGGCCGCAGGCCCTGCCAATGCTGCAACGTGCACGGCGGATGAAAGGCCGCGCGCGGCGCTTGCGGCAAGCGCGCGCGCAGCGCCTGCGCCTGCGGCGCGACGATCTCGGCCACGTCCTTGACCAGCGCCACGATGTCCGCCGCGCGTTGCGCGTAGGCCGGATCGTTGCGCAGGTGATGCGCGTATTCCTTCACCATGGCGCCGCAGCCCGAGGCGTTCATCACGATGGCCTCGACGCGTCCGTCGCGCACCAGCGGCCACCATGCGTCGATGTTGGCGCGCATCTGCGCCAGCGCCGCGTCCTGTTCATCCAGGTGGAAGCTGACCGCGCCGCAGCAGCCCGCCCCCGGCGCGATGCGCGCGCCGATGCCCAGCGCATCCAGCACGCGGATGGTGGCGGCGTCGATGGTGGGCATCATGGACGGCTGCACGCAGCCGGCCAGCATCAGCACCTGGCGCGCGTGCCCGGCCACCTGCGGCAGGCGGCCCGGATCGCGGCGCTCGGGCACCTTGCGGCGCAGCGCCTGCGGCAGTGCGCCGCGCACGGCCTGGCCCAGGCGCATCGCGGGACCGAACAGCGGCGACAGCATGGCCTGGCGCAGCAGCTTGCGCTTGGTGCGCTCGGCCCAGGAGCGCGGCACGCGCTCGTCGACGATCTTGCGGCCGATATCGATCAGGTGCCCGTACTGCACGCCCGACGGGCAGGTGGTCTCGCAGTTGCGGCAGGTCAGGCAGCGGTCCAGATGCTGCTGCGTGGACTGCGTGGGCTCGGCGCCTTCCAGCACCTGCTTGATCAGATAGATGCGCCCGCGCGGGCTGTCTAGCTCGTCGCCCAGGACCTGATAGGTGGGACAGGTGGCCGTGCAGAAACCGCAGTGCACGCAGCGCCGCAGGATGGCGTCGGCCTCGTTGCCCAGATCGGTGTCTTTCGCCCAGGAAGCCAGATGGGTTTGCATGGCGTGCTACAGCTCCAGGATCAGGCGGCCGGGGTTGAAGAGCCCGGCGGGATCGAGTTCTTGCTTGAGGCGGCGCGTGATCAGCGCCAGCGCTGGCGCCAGCGGATGGAACACGCCATCCTCCGGCACGGACATGCCCGCCGGCCGGAACAGCGTGGCGTGCCCGCCCAGGCTGGCAGCGCGCTCGCGCAGCGCGGCCGCCTCGTAATTGCCACAAAGCCAGCGCTGGCCGCCGCCCCACTCCAGCAGCGTCGGACCGAGATCGAGCGCGGCGGCGGTCGGCGGCAGGGCCAGCCGCCACAGCGGCTTGCCGGGTTCGAAGAAGGTGTGGGTCTGCTCGCGCAGCGAACGCCACCAGGCCTGCGCCGCGTCCGGTTCCATCGCGTCGCCGCCGATCTGCTGCCGCGCGCTGGCCAGCGCGGGCGGCGCGCCGGACAGGCGCACGCACAACATGCCCTCGCCGCCATCGGCGTCGCCGCTCCAGCTGGTCGCGGACACCGGCAGCGGCTTGCCGCGCCACTGCGCGAAACAGGACAGCGCCTGCGCCTGCGTGGCGGGCCGCGCCAGCGTCACTTCCTGCATGGGCTTCGGCACGACCTTGAGCGACACCTCCAGGAGGGCGCCGAAGATGCCGTGCGAACCGGCCAGCAGGCGCGACACGTCGTAGCCGGCCACATTCTTCATGACCTCGCCGCCGAAGGACAGCATGCGTCCGTCGGAATCCAGCAGCCGCGCGCCCAGCACGAAATCGCGCAAGGCGCCCGCGCTCATACGGCGCGGCCCGGACAAGCCGGCCGCCACGCAGCCGCCCACCGTCGCGGCGGGCCCGAAATGCGGCGGCTCGAAGGCCAGCATCTGACCGTGGGCGGCCAGCTCGGCCTCCAGATCGGCCAACGGCGTGCCGGCGCGCACCGTGACGACGAGTTCGGACGGGTGATAGTTGACGATGCCGCGATACGGCGTCATGTCCAGCAGGCAATGCCCATCCTGCGGCGTGACGGGCCGGTAGTTGCCATAGAACGATTTGCTGCCGCCGCCCATGACGAACAGGGGCTTGTGGCCGGCGCGCGCCGTCATGACCTGGTCGCACAACTCCGACAGGACGAAATCCATACGGGGTACGTCCTAGAAGCGGGCGAGATCGGGAAAGCTCAGCTCTCCCCCATGCACATGCATCTTGCCGTATTCGGCGCAACGTGCCAGCGTGGGGATGACTTTTTCAGGGTTGAGCAGGCACGGCGGGTCGAACGCCCGCTTGACCGCCAGGAACGCGTCGAGTTCTTCTCGCGAGAATTGCACGCACATTTGATTTATTTTCTCCATTCCTACGCCGTGTTCTCCCGTCACGGTTCCTCCAACCTGCACGCACAGTTCGAGTATGGCGGCGCCGAATTTCTCGGCCCGTTCCACTTCGTCCGGTTTATTCGAATCGAACAGGATCAGCGGGTGCAGGTTGCCATCGCCCGCATGGAAGACGTTGGCGCAGCGCAGGCCGAAGTCGTCTTCCATCTGTTCGATGGCGCCCAGCACGCGCGCCAGATGACGGCGCGGGATGGTGCCGTCCATGCAGTAGTAATCGGGCGACACGCGCCCCGCGGCGGGGAATGCGTTCTTGCGACCCGCCCAGAATTTCAGGCGCTCGGCTTCCGACGCGGATACCTGGCAGCGGGTGGCGCCGGCATCGCGGAACACGGCCTCCATGCGCGCGATCTCGTGCGCCACCTCTTCGGGCGTGCCGTCGGATTCGCATAGCAGGATCGCCTGCGCGTCCATGTCGTAGCCGGCGCGCACGAAGGGTTCGACCATGTGCGTGGCGCGGCGGTCCATCATCTCCAGTCCGGCCGGGATCATGCCGGCCGCGATCACCTGCGTGACCGCGTTGCCGGCCGCCTCGACGCTGGCGAAGCTGGCCATCACGACCTGCGCGCAGGCCGGCTTGGGAATGAGCTTGACCGTCACCTCGGTGACCACGCCCAGCATGCCTTCCGAACCGATGAACACCGACAGCAGATCCAGGCCCGGCGCGTCCGGCGCCTCGGAGCCCAGTTCGACGACGTCGCCGTCGATGGTGACCACGCGCGCGCGCAGCACGTTGTGCACGGTCAGGCCGTACTTCAGGCAATGCACGCCGCCGGAATTCTCGGCCACGTTGCCGCCAATGGAACAGGCGATCTGGCTGGAGGGATCGGGCGCATAGTACAAGCCGTAGGGAGCGGCCGCTTCGGAAATCGCCAGGTTGCGCACGCCGGGCTCGACCACGGCGGTGGCGCTGGCCAGATCGATGCGGCGGATGCGATTGAACTTGGACAGACCCAGCAGCACGCCCTGGCTGTGCGGCATGGCGCCGCCGGACAGGCCGGTGCCGGCGCCGCGCGCGACCACCGGCGCGTTCAGGCGCTTGCAGATGCGCATCACGGCCTGCACCTGCTCCTCGGTCTCGGGCAGCGCCACGACGGCCGGCAAGGCGCGGTATAGCGACAGGCCGTCGCATTCGTAGGGGCGGGTGTCCTCTTCGCGAAACAGCACGCAGTGCGCGGGCAACGCGGCCAACAGGGCCTCGATCAATTGCTGCGGAGAATAAGGCGGCTGCGCTTGCGCCAGGCCGGTTTCGACCAGTGAGTTCATGGATGAAACAATAGCGCGCCCGCTGAGCGGACGCAGGCCGGGATTTACCCGCATCGACAGCGCAGCCCCGTATGAAACGGCGTTCGCGCATGTAACCGGCGAATGTTCGCCCACGTAACCGACGGTAAATGCACGCCGGCGCGAACCCACGCGGGCCGCGTCGCCCGGGCGAAAAAAAACGGCGGCCATCGCTGCGCCGCCGTTCTTCTGCACGCGCCCCGGGGGCGCACCCTCACCAGGAAACGATCTTCCCGGGATTGAGGATGTTGTTCGGATCGAACGCGTGCTTGAGGCTGCGCATCAGTTCCAGCGCGTTGTCGCCGTGCTCCTCGGCCATGAACTGCATCTTGTGCAGGCCCACGCCGTGCTCGCCAGTGCAGGTGCCGTCGGCGGCGATGGCCCGGCGCACCAGGTTGTGGTTGATGGTCTCGGATTCCTGCCATTCCTTCTCGCTGTCCGCATCGAGCAGCATCAGCACGTGGAAGTTGCCGTCGCCCACGTGGCCCACGATGGTGTACGGGAAGCTGGCGCGGTCCAGTTCATCGACGGTTTCGCGCACGCAATCGGCCAGGCGCGAGATTGGCACGCAGACGTCGGTGGTGCTGGCGCGGCAACCGGGACGCAGCTGCAGGCCGGCGAAGTAGGCATTGTGACGCGCGGTCCAGAGGCGGCTGCGGTCTTCGGGGCGCTCGGCCCATTCGAAGTCCATGCCGCCGTGCTCGGCGGTGATGGCCTGCACGGTCTCGGCCTGCTCCTGCACGCCGGCCGGGCTGCCGTGGAACTCAAACACCAGCAGAGGCGTCTCGCGCAACGTGAGCTTGCTGTGCAGATTGACGGCGCGCACGCTGGCCGCGTCCATGAATTCCACGCGCGCCACCGGCACGCCCATCTGGATGATCTCGATCACGCTCTGGACGGCGTCGTCCAGCGTGGGGAAGTTGCACACGGCGGCCGACACGGCCTCGGGCTGCGGATACAGGCGCACCGTGACTTCGGTGATGATGCCCAGCGTGCCTTCGCTGCCGACGAAGACGCGCGTCAGGTCGTAGCCGGCGGAGGACTTGCGGGCGCGGCCCGCGGTGCGCACGATGCGGCCGTCGGCGGTGACCACGGTCAGCGACATGACGTTCTCGCGCATGGTGCCGTAGCGCACGGCGTTGGTGCCGGAGGCGCGCGTGGCGGCCATGCCGCCCAGGCTGGCGTCGGCGCCCGGATCGATGGGGAAGAACAGCCCGGTGCTGCGGATCTCTTCGTTAAGCTGCTTGCGCAGCACGCCGGCCTGCACCGTGGCGGTGAGGTCTTCGGCATTGACGGCCAGCACCTTGTTCATCTGCGACAGGTCCAGGCTGATGCCGCCCTGGATCGCCAGGATGTGGCCTTCGAGCGAGGAGCCCGCGCCGTAGGGAATCAGCGGCACGCGGTGTTCATTGCACAGCCTGGCGATCTCGGCCACTTCCTCGGTGCTGTGCGCGAAGACCACGCCGTCCGGCGCCATCACGGGATACGGCGACTCGTCGCGGCCATGATGCTCGCGCACGGCGGCGGATTCGGAGAAGCGGTCGCCGAAGCGCGCGCGCAGGGCTTCCAGACAAGCGGCCGGCACCGAGCGGCGCAGGGTTTCGGCATGCAGGGGGGCGTTCATGGTTGGCGGATCCCGGATTCGATGATCCGGCTATTCTACGCCGCCGCCCATGCTGCGCCGCAGCGCGCCGGGGGGGGGGGGGGGGGGGGGGGGGGGGGGGGGGGGGGGGGGGGGGGGGGGGGGGGGGGGGGGGGGGGGGGGGGGGG
>NZ_JBICCO010000124.1:0-15429 GCF_043119405.1 Achromobacter sp. 413638 | reverse complement strand
CCCCCCCCCCCCCCCCCGCGCCCCCCCCCCCCCCCCCCCCCCCCCCCCGCCCCCCACGCTGTAGGGCGAGGCCAGGTAGACCTGGGCGGTCTCCGAGCCCATGCGCCCCTTGAAATTGCGCGCCGTGGTCGAGATGACCGTGGCGCCGTCGGGAATCGAACCGCCGTAGCCTGCACAGGCGCCGCAGGACGTGGGCAGCAGTTGCGCGCCCGCCTCCAGCAGCGTCTGCAGCACGCCCTCGCGCTCGGCATCGTGCTGGTCGCGCAGGCTGGCGGGCGCCACCATGAGCTTGACGCCCGCCGCCACGCGGCGGCCGCGCAGCACGGCGGCGGCGGCGCGCAGGTCGTCCAGCTTGGCGCCGGTGCAGGCGCCGATATAGGCTGCCTGCACCGCCACGCCAGCATGGACGCTCACATCCGCCGCATTGGCGGGACTGTGCGGCGCGGCCACCTGCGGCGCCAGCGCGGCGGCGTCGAAATCGTGCCACTCGGCGTCGGCGTCGGGGTCGCTCTGCCAGTGCGCGATATCCAGCGGCCCCTGCACGCCGGCCTCGCGCAGCCAGGCCTCGGTGGTGGCGTCGGGCGCCACCAGGCCGACCTGCGAGCCCAGCTCGGCGCTCATGTTGGACAGCGTCATGCGCTCCTGCATGGACAGCGCGCGCACCGCCTCGCCGCAGAACTCCACGGCCTGATAGCGGCCGCCATTCATGCCCAGGCGGCCGATCATGCGCAGCATCATGTCCTTGGCGGTCACGCCCGCGCCCAGCCGGCCGTTCCAGCGCATCATCAACGTGCGCGGCACGCGCACCCAGATGCCGCCGGTGACGGCCACGCCCAGCATCTCGGTGCTGCCGATGCCGAACATGTAGGCGCCGAAGGCGCCGCCGGTGGGTGAATGCGAATCGCCGCCGACGCAGAACATGCCGGGCCGCAGATGCCCGCCCTGCGGCAGCACCACATGGCAGATGCCCTGGCTGTCGTAGACATTGGGCAATCGCTCGCGCACGGCCCATTCCCGCGCGATGCGCACGATGCGGCGCGATTCCTCGTCGGACTCGGGCACGTAGTGGTCGATCACCAGCACCACCCTGGCGGGATCCCACAGCCGGGCGCCGACTTCGCGCAACATCGGTTCCAGCCGGCGCGGGCCGCTGGAATCATGGAACATGGCCAGGTCGACGCGGCAGGTGACGATCTCGCCCTCGGCCACGCTCTTGCGCCCGCAGGCGGCGGCGATCAGCTTCTGGGCCAGGGTCTGCGGGACGGCATCCCCGCCCTCGCCCGCCCGGACCACGGCGCGCAAGGCGGCGGAGGGACTGATCGGATCCATGGCTACATCCCCAGATAGGCGCGGCGCACGTCGTCGCTGGCCATCAGTTCGGCGCAGGATCCGCTGTGGCGGATCGCGCCCTCTTCCAGCACATAGGCGCGCTGCCCGGTTTCCAGCGACTGGCCCACGTTCTGCTCCACCAGCAGGATGGACAGCCTGGCGCGGTGCAGGCGGGCGATCAGCGCGAACAGTTCCTCGACCATCAGCGGCGACAGCCCGAGCGAGGGTTCGTCCAGGATCAGCAGCCTGGGCTCGGCCATCAGGCCCCGGCCGATGGCCAGCATCTGCTGTTCGCCGCCAGACATGGAGCCGGCCAGCTGGCCCAGGCGCTCGCGCAGCCGGGGAAAGGTGTCCAGCACCTGTTCCAGATTGGCCGCGCGCCGGGCGCGCGCCCGCGCATAGGAGCCCAGCTCCAGGTTCTCGCGCACGCTCAGGTTGGGAAACACGCGCCGCCCCTCCGGCACCTGGATCAGGCCGGCGCGCACCACGTCGCGGTAGTGGCGGCCGGTCAGGTCCGAGCCGTCGAAGCGCACGCGGCCGCCCCAGGGCCGGAGCAGTCCGCACAGGGTATTGTTGAGCGTGGACTTGCCCGCGCCGTTGCTGCCCAGCAGCACCACGATCTCGCCCTGGCCCACGCTCAGGTCCACGCCGCGCAGCACTTCCGTGCGGCCGTAGCCGGCCCGCAGGCCCTGCACTTCCAGCAAGCCGTTCATCGTCCCGCCTCCGCCCGTCCCGCGCCGCCCTGCCCGGCCAGGCGCGCGGCCGCGCCATGCCCCAGGTAGGCTTCCACCACCGCCGCGTCGCGCGTCACCTGCGCCGGCGTGCCCTGGGCGATGAGCCGGCCCTGCGCCAGCACCCAGACCTGCGCGGCCAGGCTCATGACCGCGCGCATCACGTGCTCGATCATCAGCACGGTCACGCCATCCGCCGCCAGCAGGCGCACCACGGGAATCATCTCGTCGATCTCGGCCGGGTTCAGCCCCGCCAGCACCTCGTCCAGCAACAGCAACCGGGGCCGGGTGGCCAGCGCGCGCGCCAGCTCCAGGCGCTTGCGCCCGCACACGGTCAGGTCGGCGGCGGGCTTGTCCAACTGCGCGCCCAGGTTGACGCGGCGCGCGATGGCCTCGGCGGCCGCCAGCGCGTCGGCCCGCCCCGGCAGGCGCAGGTGCGCGCCGACGGCGATGTTCTCGCGCACGGTCTGCGCGCCGAAGGGCTGCACGATCTGGAAGGTGCGCGCCATGCCCAGGCGCGCGGCGCGCTGCGGCGCCATGCCGGTGATGTCCCGGCCATCGAACAGCACCTTGCCCTGATCCGGGCGCAGAAAACCCGACAGCAGTCCGAACAGCGTGGTCTTGCCCGCGCCGTTGGGACCGACCAGCGCGCTGATGCTGCCCTCCGGCACCGCCAGGCTGACGTCCTGCACGGCCTTCAGGCCGCCGAAGCTGATGGATAGCGCCTGTGCTTGCAGCAGCATGTCATTTCTCCAGCGCGCGGCGCGCGGGCCGCTTGAACAGCCGCACCGCCGACTGGCCGCAGCCGCTGATGCCGCGCGGCGCGAAGGTCACGATCAGGATCAGCACCACGCCGTAGATCACCATGCTGATGCCGGGCAGCTCGCCGAACAGGTTGCGCGTCAGGTCGGCCAGCGCGTGCAGCGCCAGCGCGCCCAGCACCGGCCCCCACAGCGTGCCCATGCCGCCGACGATGGCGCCCACCAGCGCCTCGACCGACACGGCCGGACCGAACGCGATGGCCGGATCGATGTACTGGAACACCTGCACATAGAAGGCGCCGGCCGCGCTCATGAAGGCCGCCGACAGCGCGATGCCGCCCAGTTTCACTCGCAGCGGATCGACGCCGATGGCGCGCGCCGCGTCCTCGTTGTCGCGCACGGCCTGCAGATAGGCGCCGAAGCGCGAGCGGCGCAGCCAGGCCGTGACGGCCAGCGCCAGCAGCACGAAGGCCAGGATCAGGTGGATGTAGCCATGGCGGCTGGGGAACTGCATGTTGGTCGCGACTTCGCGCAAGGGCAGCATCAGGCCCACGCCGCCGCCGGTGAAGGACACGCTGGTCGCCACGATGCGCAGCACCTCGGCGAAGGCCAGCGTGACCAGCGCGAAGTAGGAGCCGCGCAGTCCGTAGCGGAACGTCAGCCCGCCCACGGCCAGCCCCGCCGCCATGCCCAGCGCGATCGCACAGGGCAAGGCCAGCCAGGGATTCCAGCCCAGCGACAGCTGGCCCAGCGCCTGGGCATAGGCGCCCACGCCGAAGAACAGCGCATGGCCGAAGGACAGCTGGCCGCCGTAACCGCCCAGGATGTTCCAGGCCTGCGACAGCAGCGCCGCGTACAGCGACATCATGATGAAGGTCAGCAGCACGCCCGACTGCGTGAACCCGGTGATGGCCAGCACCGCCAGGCCGAAGGCCAGGATGGCGCAGGCGTCCTTGACGCTCGTGTTCATGCTTTCCCCCCGAACAGCCCCTGCGGGCGGAACAGCAACACCAGGATGAAGATGGCGAAGATGCCCATCTGGCCCAGCGAGTCGCCCAGGAACAGGCCGCCCAGCGACTCGACCACGCCGATCAGCAGCCCGCCGGCCAATGCGCCGGCGAAGCTGCCCATGCCGCCCAGCACCACGATGGTGAAGGCCACCAGCACGAAGCCGCCGCCGACCTGCGGATTGACGTAGTACGCCGGCAGCAGGAAACAGGCGGCCGCGCCCAGGCAGGCCATGCCGATGCCGAACGACAGCGCGTAGACCCTTTCCACGTCGATGCCCATGAGCCGGGCGCCCTGCTTCTCGCGCGCCACCGCGCGGATGGCGCGTCCCAGGTCCGTGCCCCGGATCAGCCACAGCAGGCAGGCGGCCACGGCCAGCGCGCCGCCGAATGCGATCAGCTTGGGCAGCGCGATCAGCGCCGGCCCGATCTCGACCGTCGACAGCGCATAGGGCGTGTCGATGCTGCGCGTATCGGACTTGAACCAGACCAGCGCGAGGTTCTCCAGCACGATGGACAGTCCCAGCGTGACCAGCAGGATGTTCTCGTCCTTGCCATGGCTGGCGCGGTTGATCACCAGCCGCTGCAGCAGGTAGCCCAGCGCGAACATGCCCGCCATCACCAGCGGCAGCGCCGCGTAGGGATCCAGCCCCAGCCGCTGGTTGAGCAGATAGACCGCGTACAGCGCCACCATCAGCGCCGCGCCATGGGCGAAGTTGATGATGTGCAGCACGCCGTAGATCAGGGTCAGGCCCAGCGCCACCAACGCGTACACGGCGCCGGTGGTCAGGCCGTTGAGCACGGCGCTGAAGAGGATGGCGGGATCCAGCGGCATCGCGTCAGGCCTTCACGGGGAACTGCGCGTCCGCCTGCCGGTACTCGGGCGGGATGATGACCTGGATGTCGCCGCCCAGGACCTGCGTCAGCAGGGGCCGCGCGCCGGTGTTCTGGCCGTCGACGAAACGGGTCGGGCCGTAAGGCATCAGATGATCGGAGAACGCGCTGGCCGCCAGCGCCTCGATGATGGCGGCGCGGTCGGCCGACTTCGCCCGTTCCAGCGCGTCCGCCAGCAGGAACATGCTGGTGTAGGTCATGAAGACTTCGTAGCTGAAGTAGGCGCCCTTCAGCTCCACCCGCGCCTTCAGCGGCGCGACGCGCGCGTCCTTGGGATTGAACCAGTGGTTGCAGTCGATGATGCCGTGGGCCACGTCGGGATATTCCTTGAGGAACTTGTAGCTCGACGCCGCCCCGCCCAGCACGGAGTAGATCGCCTTGGGCTGCACCTTCTGCTGCTTCATGGCGCGCAGCAGCAGCGCGTATTCGTTGTAGTAGTTGGCCGGAATCACGATGTCCGGATTGACCGAGCGCATGCGCAGCACGATATTGTTGAAGTCGCGCGTCGGGTTCGGATGCTTGATGACCTCTTTCACCTCGAAGCCGTGCTCGGGCAGCGACTTGGACAGCAGCGCCGCCGTGCCCGCGCCGAACAGCGAGTCCTCGTGCACGATCATCACCGTGCGCGCCGGCTTGCCGGCGGCCTGGTTCAGCGCCGCCAGGTCCTGAATGGCGCGCTCGGTACAGCTGCGATAGCCCGGCCCGAAGCGAAAGGTGTTCTTCAGCCCGCGCTCGACGATCTGGTCGGCCACGCCCACGTCGACCACATGGGGCAGCCCGTAGCGCGCGGCGGTCTGCGTGGTCGCCAGGCAGATCGCCGAGGCGTAGGCGCCGACCACGGCGGACACGCCGGCCGCCGCCATTTTCTCGACCTCGGCCGAGCCCGCCTCGGGACGCGATTGCGCGTCGCCCAGCACCGCCTCCAGCGGCGCGCCGCCCAGCGACTTGATGCCACCGGCCTGGTTGATGTCCTCGATGGCCAGCAACGCGCCCAGCCGGCACTGCTGGCCCGAATAGGCCAGCGCGCCCGTCACCGGATGCAGCACGCCGATTTTCACGGCGGACGCGGACTGGCCGCGCGCGATCCAGGGCGCGGACAACAAGGCCGCGGCGGCGGCGGATCGGGTCAGGAAATGACGGCGCGTGTTCATGGCGAATCTCCGGAGTGGGATCAATGGAATTGGGCCGACAGCTCTTCGCTGACCCAGACCTTGGCGTCGATGCCGCCGACGCGCGAGAGTTGCAACTGATATTGGTAGCGGTCGGGCCGGTACAGGCCCTGCAGCAGCTGCACCGGACGTTCCTTGACGTCGCGCACCAGGCGCGTCACGGCCAGCAGGGCCGAGCCCACGGCCACGTCCAGATGCGGCGCGACCTGCGCGTCGGCCAACCGGGCGCTGATGGTCTGCGTGGCGCCGCCGAACTCGACGCCGGCCGACTCCAGCAGCATCAGCAAGGGCTGGCGCTCCAGGTCCTCGCGCGTGAAGGCTGCGACGGCCAGCGGCACGTAAGTGGTGATGTAGGACAAGGGGCCGGCCTCGGTGCTGCGCACCCGCAGACTCTTGATCACCGGCTCGCCCGGCGCGATCTCCAGCGCCTCGGCCACCGCCGGCGGCGCGCCGACCTGGACGCAATCCAGCACGCGCACGGCGGTGCGCAGGCCCATGTTGACGATGTTCTCCATCAGCCCGGTCAGCTGCGCCTTCTGCGCCGCGCGCGGGCGCGGCGCGGTAGCGGACGCGGCCGGCGCGCTGCGCGGCCAGGTGCCCAGGCCGGGCCGGCGCGACACCAGCCCGTCGGCCACCAGCATCTCCATCGCCTTGCGGATGGTGATGCGGGCCACCTGGAACTGCGCGGCCAGCGCATGCTCGCCCGGCACGCCGTCCACGTCGTAGCGCCCTTCCTGCAACTGCTCGCGCAGCACAAGGTAGATCTGGTGGTACTTCGGCAAGGGCATCGCGGTATCCATGCCGCGAACTCTAGAAGTGTCCTAATGTATGGTCAATAGAACAAATGCGCGTATGGGTTGTTCCATCGGGAAAATACGGAGACCGGAATCGGGTTGACCTGCCCCTGGTTGCAGGCTGCGCGAGCGCTGCTGCAGCGCATGAAAATGGGATATCTGGACACGGCACTCACAGGGCATGCCTGTCGTGCCGGGCTACGGCTGGGTCAAGGGACAGATCTGCGGCGCGATGAGGCACTTTTTCAAGACATCGATTTGCGCTAGGGCGTCGTTCAGTTGCCTGTTCGTGGCATCGAGCTTCTTGCCCAGCTCTATGTTGGTCTGAAGTTGCTCGACTTTCGCCGCCGCGTTCTTCTCTGCGGTTTCGCAGAATTGACGGCCGGCGAGCGGCGAGACGTAGTAGATGTCATCGCAAACCAGGACGCTTCCTCGATGGAATGCCTTGGACTTGCTGGATACGCAATACCCATTCATCCTGCCCTGGTAGTGCCATTCCGTCTGGCTGTTACGCAGGGGATTCGAATCCCGGATTTCGTAGGATCCATAGGTCAGCCCGGCAAGCCCGCAGCCTTCGCTCGGCGCCTGCGGCTTGTCTATTATCATCAAGGCGCCATGCTGATCCGAGGCATCGCCTTCGCTGTTGTAATACACGTAATCGGCCAATTGTCCATGAGCGGCCCCGCCCCACATGCCGAGTAGAAGGTGGACAAAAATCCATGGGAGGCGCTTTTTTGAGAAAAGCTGCTTCATCGCGTTCATCCAAGGTATGCGGAAATCATTGGCACTTTCCGTTCAAACACTGGCTGGCCAGCAGTTGCCGCAAGAACAACACATCGTCGGATGCAGGATTGTCCGGGATCCAGGACTTGGCTTGCAGATCACTGCGTTCATTCGCCAGCTTGATGACGAGCTGCCGCGCCAGACGCAAGGATGCGGGTCGCTCCAGTTGCCCTTCCAGCAGTGTCTGCGGAATGGGCGCCTTGACGAACAACCCGCCCAGCTTGACGCCGAAGCCGGTGGCGATCTGGGCATCAGGATTGGCCGTTGCGCATGCACCCAGCGCGGGATCGGCCTTCTTCGCCGCTTCCGTCTCCGCGCGCGTGAATGTCCACCCCGGCAGCAATAGCTTGAGGTATTGCGTGCCGGTGGCGGTCCCATCGCAAGCAGCGGCCCCCTGCAGCGTGGTGATGCCCATGGCATAGGCGGTCGTCTGTACCACGCCATCGTCGGTGGAAAGTGCGCGCCGCAAGGCGATGACGACCGCATTGCGCGCCAGCGTCTCGTTTGCCACCATCGCCTGGTAGGCGAGTTTCTTGGCAAGCGGCGCCCCATCGGCAGGCGCCGTCAGCGTTCGGGTATTGGGATCGTAGAGTTCCTCGACCACCAGCTGGGTAATGAAATCCCCGTAAAGCAACGATTGCTGTAGCAGGTATCCTTCCGCAAGCCATTCAAGCCGCGTCAGCATGCCACCCCGACGATTGGCGGCCATGGCCAGCTTGAGCTTGTTCGTCATCCCCGCCGCTGGCAAGTTCTCGATGTCGGACGCGGGTACGTACAGCACGGACTTGCTATTTCCGCTGATGTAGCTGAATGTCGACCACAGGCCCACGGCCGTGCCTTCCTCGATCAACCGCGAGGCGAAGGGCCCCGCCAGTTGCGGATATAGAAGGCTGCGCCAGACGTCCGGCCGGGGAGCATCCTCATTCGACGCGCCGATGCAAAGCGGCTTTCTGATTCCCTCGTGCACGACGCCCACCTGGCCGCAGCGGAACCCGGCCAGACGCGCGACCGCCGCCTGTCGCCTGGCGTCGCGCGCCTGGGCGGCGGCAAGCGTAGGCTGGGGGTCCAGCATGGCGGCCAGATAGGTGGCGGGCTGCGCGCCGGCGGCGTCGCCATGCACGGCGAGGAAGAAGTTGCGCGACGCGTCATAGCTCCGCTGGGTCGCATCGGCAATCCGCCGGTAGTGACTGATCTCGCCTTCGGTCTGGTATACGCCCGAGGCCGGGAAGACTTTCAGGTCCAAGACGTCGTAGCCCCATTTTCCAGCCGCGATGTTCGCATCGAACCACTGCGCGTACTGTATGTAGCACGCCGAGAGATAGCCGTTAATCTCAGGGTTACCGGCGATTTCCTTGAACGCAGCCAAGGACGGCTTCCAGCCATTGATCCGGCTCATCAACGCTTGACAGACCTGCCAGGGTGCAAGCTGCAAATACTGCAATGAAATAAGCGACGTCGATACATCGCGCTCGATCACCTGCAACTGCATCTGCATGCGTTCCAGCTGCAGCGAAACCGCGGCAACCGCCTGCATTGTCTGCTCCTGCAGGACGATGATCTTGTCCAGCTTCTGGTTGATCTTCTCCAACTCCACCTTCAAATAGCCGATGATGATCCCGGTGCTGTCCTCGCCGCCTCCTCCCATGCCCACCAGGGAACTCACGCCAACAGCGGCCCCGAGATAATTCCCCTGGGCATAGGCGGCAACCGAACCGACAATCAATTGCCCTACCTGCGCCGCCTTCACGACCTGCGGATCCACGCCCAGGTTTTTGGCTATGGCGGCCACGTCGCCCAGAGCAGAGGCGGTGGCCTGTAGGTTGGACAGGAATATTTCTGTCTTTTTCTGGGACAGCAAGGCGGTTCGCATGGCGTTGCGCTGGGCCTCATTCAGATCCGGGAAAAGCCCTCCGTTCAGCGCGGCCAGTTTCTGATCGGTGGTCCAGGTCAGCGAACTGACCTGTGCTAGCGTCTGAAGGGCGGCCGAGTTCCCTTCGACCGACTTCTGCAGCGTCGCCAGATCCTTACCCTGCTGGACGACCGCGTCGTTGAGCGCCGACAGCCCTGTCTGGACGTCATCCAGCCGGGCGTTGAGCGTCTTGCCCATCTGATCCAGCTGCTTCGTGGCCGCGGTCACCCCTTGGGCTATTTCATCGACGGTTCCCTTGATACCCTGCACCGTCGCGAGCGTGGCGAGTTGCGCGGTGTCCCGAAGGTCGTTGGCGTGGTTCCTGATGCGCTCCAGGGATTGGGGCGAATCCTTCAGGATCTCGGCCAGTTTCCTGTCGCCGATCATCAGACTCTCGATGGTCTGCGTGAACTGCTGTGGCGGCATGTTCTGCAGATCGCTCAGCGCGATCTTGCTTTCGTCCAGGCCGCGTTTCAGTATCGCGTCGGCCTGGGCGTTTGCTTTGTCCACGATGGACTGGCTGATGGCTTCACCGAATTTCTTGGACGCATAACCGCCGACCAGGGCTGCGGTGCGCGAAAACGGTTCTGGATCGACCAGCGCGGCGGTGTACAACGCCGAACCGGCCAGGTCCATCGGCGCGCGCACCAGGGCGCTGGCAGATTGACCGGCATGAATCTGATAGGTGATCTCGCGCGTCAACTGTTCATAGCGGTCGCCGGGCACGCGCCGATGAAGGTCCGCCTGCACCAGTCCATAAAGCGCGCTGGCCGTGCTGCCGCCCCACTCCAGCAAGGCGAGAACATTCTTGTCCTGCGGCGACAACCCCTGAGCCTGCGCCGAAAGTCCCAGGGTCGCCAGCATCAACGCCGAGATTCCAGATTTCCAGCACAACATGGCAGGCTCCTGACAAACCGGTGTTGCAGTGTGCCGGAATTTTGCCCAAGGGGAACGCGCGCGGCAATCCGATTAATCGGGGACAATCTCCATCTCGACGCGTATCCACGTGAATACGCGGCGCATGCCCGAACCAGACCGCGCCGGCCGCATCAAGCCCGCGCGCGTTGCAGGCTGCCCACGCCGCGTCCATGCCGCAGCAGCCCGACCGCCACCACGGCCAGCGCCGCCGCGCCGGTGGACAGCACCACCGTCCGGTACTCATCGACGAACACCATCGTGATCAGCGCCGCCACGATGAAGATGATCACCGCCCAGGTCAGCCAGGGAAACAGCCACATGCGCACCAGCGGCTCCTTGCCTTCGGCGCGCAGCTTGCCGCGCATGCGCAGTTGCGAGCAGGCAATCACCAGATAGACCAGCATGGCGACCATGCCGGTGATGTTCATCAGCGTGTCCAGCACATCCTTGGGACGCAGGAAATCGACGAAATTGATCAGGGCCATGCACACCGCCACGGCGCAGGAGGCGATGACCGAATGCACCGGTATGCCGCTGCGCCCGCGCGTGCGCTGCAACATGGCCGGCGCGTCGCCGCGCCGGGCCAGCGAGTACAGCATGCGCGAGGCCGTGTAATGCGCCGACACCAGGCAGCTGCTGACGGACGTCAGCACCACGAAGTTCATCAGGAACTGCGCGCCCGGCACACCCAGCAGCTCCAGCGTGCGCCGGTAGGCGCCGTAGCCCGACTGGCCCAGCAGCGGATCATTCCACGGCACCAGCGCGGCGATCAGGAAGATCGAGCCGATGTAGAACAGGCAGACCCGCCACACCACCGAGCGCGTGGCGCGGCTGATCTGCTGCGCCGGATTGGGAGACTCGGACGCGGCGATGGTGACGATCTCCACGCCCAGGAAGGCGAACATCACCCCCAGCAGCGCCACCACCACCGCCTTGCCGCCGTTGGGCATGAAGCCGCCATGCGCCACCAGGTTGGCCACGCCCTGGGCCTCGCCCCAGGGCCACAGCCGCAGCACGGCCAGCGTGCCGACGACGATGAAGCAGACGATGGCCACGACCTTGATCAGCGCGAACCAGAACTCGGCCTCGCCGTAGTTCCTGACGTTGAAGAAGTTCAGCAGGATCAGCACCAGCGTGGCGCCCAGCGTGAACGCGTTGACCGACAGCATCGGGAACCACTCGTGCAGGATGATGCCCGCGACGTGCGCCTCCCAGGCCATCAGCAGCGCCCAGTAGCCCCAGTACAGCCAGCCGATGGTGAAGCCCGCCCAGCGGCCGATGGCCCGGTCGGCATAGGTGGAGAACGAGCCGGTGTCGGGATTGGCGGTGGCCATCTCGCCCAGCATGCGCATGATGAACACCACCACGATGCCGCCGGCCAGATAAGCCAGCACCGCCGCCGGCCCCGCCGAGTGCACGATGCTGCCCGAGCCGACGAACAGGCTGCCGCCGATCACGCCGGCGATGGACATCATGGTGAGATGACGCGTCTTCAGCGTCGCGCTGAGCGCGTTTTCATTGGCGCCTTGCGGCGCGCCGGCGCCGCCCTGCTCGTGCGTGTGATTCACGACGTGTCTCCTTGAGGCTGCGTTGGGCCCTGTCGGGCTTGCGTTCTTGTCCGGCCAACATAGCAGCGCCTCGCGATGACTGATGGAACCACTTGCATGCGTCGCGTGGAACCATTGGCTCGCGCTCTCTGATGGCTTGATGTCTGGCTGCCGCCAGTCCTAGGACGCAGCGAAATGTCTCAGGAACAGGCATCGTGGATCAGGGCCGCGAGACTGGCGATGCCGGCGCTACGTCCCGCCCGCCGCCCCCGCCTCGCGCAGGAAGCGCCACAGCTCCGGATCCTGCGAATACGCCACGTTGAAGCGCAGCCAGGGCAGATCCCGGCCGTCTATGTCGAACAGCGAGCCCGGCGTCAGCCAGATGCCCGCGTCCGCCGCCATCCTGGCCAGCGCGTCGGCGCCGCGCCCGGCCCGGCGGCCAGCGGGGCGCGCCCACAGGAACAGGCCGGCTCGCGGCCGCGCGCAGATCTCGAAGCCATGGGCGTCGAGCAGCGCCTCGATCTGCTCGTGCGCCCGCGCCAGCCGGTCGCGCAGGCGCGCGGTGTGCGCCGCGTGGCGTCCTTCGAGCAGCACGTGGTGGACCAGGCGTTCCATGGTCTCGGGACCGGTCAGCCCGCTCATCATCTTGCTGCGCGCGCAGACCCGCAGCAGCGCGTCGTCGGCCACCATGTAGCCGACCCGCAGCGACGGCGCGATGCTCTTGGAGTAGCCGCCCAGGTAGATCACGCGCCGCGCGCCATCCAGTCCCGCCAGCGACGGGGACCAGCCATCCAGCAGCTCGCGCGAGACGTCGTCCTCGACGATGTGGAAATCATGGCGCGCGGCCAGCGCCAGCACCTCGGCGGCGTTGGCCGCTTCCAGGCTCGTTCCCGTGGGATTGTGCAGCGCGGTGTTGATGAACAGCAGCCTGGGCCGGTGCAGCCGCGCCACCCGCTCCAGGGCCACGCAGTCCAGCCCGGCCGCGCCGCGCGGCACCGGCACGGCGCGCACCTGCGCCAGGCGCAGGATCGGGAACAGATTGGCATAACAGGGCTGCTCCACCGCCATGGTGTCGCCCGGACGCAGCAGCGTGCGCACGACGATGTCCAGGCCCTGCGTGGCGCCCTGCGTCAGCAGGACCCGCTGCGCGTCGACCGCGATGCCGCGCTCGCCCAGCGTCGCCGCGATGTGCGCGCGCAAGGGCGCGTAGCCCAGGGGATGGCCGTAGTGCGCCATGCGCCGCATCGGCTGGCGGCTGATGTGCCGCAGCGCGGCGCGCAGGCCGTCCTGGTTGAGCCAGTCGTCCGGCAGCCAGCCGCAGCCAGGGCTCAGGCGCGGGGGGCTGTCGGCATGGGTTTCGCACAGGCGCCACTGCGTGTCCAGCGCGGCGGGCCGGCAGACCGCCGGCGCGGCCCGCGGCGGACGCGGACGCGCGACGCGGTAGCCCAGCCTGGGCCGGGCCGTCAGCCAGCCATCCAGGGCCAGCCGGCCATAGGCGCGGGCGACGGTATGGACGCTGACGCGGTGCAGGCTGGCGAACGCGCGTATCGACGGCAGCATGGCCCCGGGCGGCAGCGCCCGCCGCTCGATCGCCCGGCGCACGGCCGCGACCACCTGTTCCACCAGCGTCGACGCGGCGTCGCCGCGCACGTGCTGGAACTCGATCAAGGATTCGGCCACCACGCACGACCTGTACAGTTGCAATTTTCCCGACTATACAAGCGCCCCGGTTTGGCCTGGGGCGTGTATTTTCAAACCCGGCGGGCGTACCCAGAATGGGCCGCATGCCGCTGGTCACATGCCTTGCAGCACCGGTTTGCAGGCCGGGCGGCCAACCCTGACGGGAGCCCTCATGCGCCATCGCGAACCGCCTTGCCCCCCTGCGTCTTCCTGTACCGCCGGCATCGCGCGGGCCACGTGGCCAGCCTGGGCCGACACCGCGCGCAAGCGGCTGGGGGCGGCGCTCCTGGCGCTGCTGCCGCTGGCCGCCGCCGCGCCCGCCACGGCCGAGACCACGCTCAGGGCGGTGATGCATTCACCGCTGCGCCTGACCGACCCGCACGCCACCACGGCCTACATCACCGCCTGGCACGGCTACATGATCTACGACACGCTGATCGCCGTGGACGGGGACAACGCGCTGCAACCGCAGATGCTGGAAAAATGGGACGTGTCCGAGGACGGCAAGACCTATACGCTGACATTGCGCGAAGGCCTGGCCTGGCATGACGGCCAGCCCGTGACGGCCGAGGACTGCGTGGCCTCGATCCGGCGCTGGGCCGCCATCGACGCCATGGGCCAGAAGCTGCTCAAGTTCACCGAGCGCATCGAGGCGGTGGACGCGCGCCGCCTGCGCTTCGTCATGACGCAGCCCACCGACCTCGCGCTGCGCGCGCTGGCCAAGCCCTCCACGTCGGCGCCCTTCATCCTGCCCCGGCGCGTCGCCGAGCAGCCGCCCGGCAAGCCCATCACCGACATGACCGGCTCCGGCCCGTTCAAGCTCGTCGAGTTCAAGCCCGGCGTGAAGACGGTCTACGTCAAGAACGCCGCCTACGTGCCCCGCCCGGAACCCGCCAGCGGCCTGGCCGGCGGCAAGCGCGTCAAGGTGGACCGGGTCGAGTGGCTGGTGATGCCCGATCACCTGACCACCGCCAATGCCCTGACGAGCGGCGAGATCGATCTGGTCGAGCAGTTCCCCTACGACCTGCTGCCCATGCTGGAAGGCGATGCCGGCATCAAGGTGGAGCCGGCCACGTCCAGCCCCGCCTACTCGATGTATCGCTTCAACTTCCTGCATCCGCCGTTCAATGACAGGAAGATCCGCCAGGCCGCCATGTACGCCATCGGCCAGGAGGACGTGATGAAGGCGCTGGTCGGCAATCCCAAGTACTGGCGCACCTGCGCCTCGCTGTGGGGCTGCGGCACGCCGATGCAGGCGGATGCCGGCCAGGACATGGTGGTGCCCTCGAACATCGACAAGGCCCGCGCGCTGCTGAAGGAAGCCGGCTACGACAACACGCCCGTGCTGATGCTGCACGCCACCGACGTGGCCTCGCTGTCGCCGCAGCCGGTGGTCATGGCCCAGGCGCTGCGCAAGGCCGGTTTCAACGTCACGCTGGCGGCCATGGACTGGCAGAGCGTGGCCTCGCGGCGCGCGTCCAGGGCGCTGCCGGCCGACGGCGGCTGGAGCATCCTGAACACCAATATGTACACCGCCGACCTGGCCGATCCGGTACGCACGCCCATGGCCGCAGCCGATGGCGACAAGGCCTGGTACGGCTGGCCCGACTTTCCCCAGGTCGAGGCGCTGCGCGACCAGTACGCGCTAAGCTCGGACCCGGCCGAACAGAAGCGGATCGCCGCCGAGCTGCAGCGCGTGGCCATCGACGAAGGCCTGTACGTGCCGTTGGGGCAGAGCACGCCGTTGCGGGCGTATTCCAGCAAGCTCTCCGGACTGCCGTTGGCGCCGGCCCCGGTGTTCTGGGGGGTCGACAAGACCCCCTGAGCGCCGCGCCGCCACGGTATCGCGGACGCGTCTTCCCGGCGGGCGGGGCCGGGGGGCCCGTCCCTTTTTACCTCACAGGTGG
>NZ_JBICCO010000123.1:0-16195 GCF_043119405.1 Achromobacter sp. 413638 | reverse complement strand
CCGCGATCACCGCCGCGGCCGTTGCGCTGGCCGCCGCGAGGCTGGCGCGAGTCTTCGTCGCGTTCCTGGCGCTCGAACGAGGCCGCGGTCGTGGCGGGCGGGGTCCAGCCTTCGACCGGCTTGCGGTCGATGGTCTTCTTGATCAGGCGCTCGATGTCGCGCAGCAGCTTGATTTCGCTGTTGTCGACCAGCGAGACCGCGGCGCCGGTGGCGCCGGCGCGGCCGGTGCGGCCGATGCGGTGCACGTAGTCCTCGGGCACGTTGGGCAGCTCGAAGTTCACGACCTGCGGCAGCTGGTCGATGTCCAGGCCGCGGGCGGCGATGTCGGTGGCCACCAGCACGGTGACCGTGCCTTCCTTGAAGCCGGCCAGCGCGCGGGTGCGGGCCGACTGGCTCTTGTTGCCGTGGATGGCGGCGGCGGTCAGGCCGTCCTTGACCAGCTTCTCGGCCAGGCGGTTGGCGCCGTGCTTGGTGCGCGTGAACACCAGCACCTGGTGCCAGCCGCTTTCGCGGATGATGTGGCTGATCAGGTCGCGCTTATGGTGCTGTTCGACCAGGTGCACGGTCTGCGTGACCAGTTCGGTGGCGGTGTTGCGCGGGGTGACCGAGACTTCGCCCGGGTTGTTCAGCACGCCGCGCGCCAGCGAGCGGATCTCGTCCGAGAAGGTGGCCGAGAACAGCAGGTTCTGGCGCTTCTGCGGCAGCAGCGCCAGGATCTTGCGGATGTCGCGGATGAAGCCCATGTCCAGCATGCGGTCGGCTTCGTCCAGCACCAGGATTTCGACGCCCGACAGGTCGATGGTGCGCTGGCCGCAGTGGTCCAGCAGGCGGCCGGGCGTGGCCACCAGGATGTCCAGCGGCTTCTTCAGCGCGCTGATCTGCGGATTGATGTTGACGCCGCCGAACATCACCATGGACGACAGCGCGGTGTGCTTGCCGTAGGTCTGCACCGATTCGGCCACCTGCGCGGTCAGTTCGCGCGTGGGCGTCAGGATCAGGCAGCGCGGGCGGCCCGGCTTGCGCTGGGCGGGCTTGGTCTGCGACAGCAGGTGCAGGATGGGCAGGGTGAAGCCGGCGGTCTTGCCGGTGCCGGTCTGGGCGGCGGCGAGCAGGTCGCCGCCCTTCAGGACCTGCGGAATGGCCTGGGCCTGGATGGGGGTGGGCGCGGTGTAGCCGGTCTCGGCGATGGCGCGCAACAGGGAATCAGCCAGCCCGAGGTCGGCGAAATTAGAAGAGGCAGTCAAAACAACTCCAGCGGCAGCCCGTCGCTCAAGTTGAGAGACTCCAATCCAGGCGTACGAATAAGGAGAAAAGGGAAGCGCCCTTGCAGGGCGAAGCCAGGCGGCGAAGGGCCCGGCGAACGTGCGCAGATTGGCAAAGCGCACGGCGGGATTGTAGCTGATGTGGCCGCCGGGCATGGGCGCGCCGGGGTGTCCTGGTATAACCAGGTAACAAATTGCACGACCTATCTACGAAATAAGTACATTCCCTAGGTCACACTCCCTATAATCCGTGCGCTTTCATCCATTTGAAAATAAGGATTGCTATGAAAAAGGCGGCAATTGCAGGCATCGTCGTGGCGCTGGGCGCGGTTTGGACCGGTTCTGCCTGGTACACGGGCAAGAAGGCCGAAACCTTCGTCAAGCAACTGATTCAGGATGGCAACGTCGATCTGCAGAAGCTCGGCGAGCGCACCGGCATCACGCCCTCGATCGAGCTGATCTCGTTCGAGCGCGGCGTGTTCTCGTCGACCGAGCGCTTTCGCGTCAAGTTCTCGATCCCGGCCAAGGACGGCAAGCCCGGCCATGACGGCGAGATCGAGTTCGTCGAATACCTGGACCACGGCCCCTTCCCGCTGTCGAACCTGAGCCGTGGCAAGCTGGCTCCGGCCATGGTCGCCAGCCGCTTCCAGCTCGTGGAAACGCCTTCGGTCAAGGAATGGTTCGCCGCCGCCAAGGGCTCGGTGCCGCTGTCGGGCTCGTACAGCGTCAGCTATGGCAAGAATGTCGACGGCAAGTTCGACCTGGCCGCCGTCGAATTCGCCAAGGATGCGAACAGCCTGAAGTTCTCGGGCATGAAGGGCGATATCGAGGTCAACACCGGCACCAAGCACGCCGTCTTCAACGCGCAGTCGGACAGCCTGGTCATCGCCGGCAAGTCCGACGACAGCGATATCACCAGCATGGCGCTGCAGGGCCTGACGATCGCCGGCAACGGCGCGCCGGGCAAGAGCGACATGTACATGGGCAGCCAGAAGATCGGCTTCAAGGCCCTGACGATCAACTCGGCCACCCAGCCGCCCGTGATCGTCAAGGACACCTCGATGGCCATCGACACGAGCGAGGCCGACGCCGGCGTCAACGCCAAGGCCGTGCTCGACTTCGGCATGATCAATGTGCAGAACCAGGACGTCACCGGCGTCAAGTTCGCGCTGGACATGAAGAACCTGGATCCCAAGGCGCTCAAGGCCCTGAACGAAGTCTATGAAAAGGCCTCGCATCGCATGCTGCAGAGCGGCGGCGAGGAAAAGACGCCGCAGTTCACGCCCGAAGAGCAGCAGATCCTGAAGGACAACGTCCAGCTGCTGCTGGCCGGCAACCCCAGCCTGTCGGTGGCGCCGCTGCAACTGCGCACCGCCAACGGCGCGTCGACCTTCAACCTGGATCTGAACCTGGCCAAGCCGGCATCGCTGGACGCGCCCTTCCCGGACGTGGCCATGCAGACCGTGCGCAAGCTGGACGCCAAGGTCGTGCTGTCCAAGGCCAGCCTGGCGGACCTGATGGCCTTCAAGGCCCAGCAGGACGGCGCGCCGGCCGACCAGGCCCTCAAGACCGCCAAGGGCCAGGCCGACATGGTCGGCACCATGGCGGGCGCCATGGGCCTGGCCAAGGTCGAGAACGACAACGTCGTTTCCTACCTGAACTACGCCGACGGTCAGGTCGATTTCAACGGCAAGAAGATGCCGCTGGAACAGTTCCTGATGATGGCCATGGGTGGCTTCATGGGCAAGCGCTAAGCGCGCCCTGCCGGCCCCGCGAGGCCGGCGTCGCAATATTACGGGCTGATGCGCCTTGCGCGCATCGGCCCGTTTTTCATTGGCGCCCGCCAGCGTGGCGCATCGGGGCGGACCTTATCCGGGCAGCGCGCCCGCCTGGACCACGCCGCCCTGCAGCACCGCCACATGGAAGCGCTTGTCGGCCGCCTTCATGATGTCCTCGGTCGGGTCGCCTTGCACCAGCAGCAGGTCGGCGGCGTTGCCGTCCTGGATGGCGCCGTGCCCATCCATGCCCATCAGGTCGTGCCCGCGCGAGGTGCCCGCGACCAGCGCGTCCACCGGCGTCATGCCGAACTCGACCATGTAGGCCAGCTCCATGGCGTTCTCGCCATGCAGGTTGAACGGCGTGCCCGCGTCGGTGCCCATGGCGATGCGGCCGCCGGCCTTGTAGTACATCTGGATGGACTCGCGGTGGCGCTGCTCGACGGCGCGGGCCTTTTCCACCGCGTAGGCGGGAATGCCGTTGTCGGCATTGGCCACGATGTTGCGCACGGCGGCGATGGTGGGCACCAGGTAGGTCCGGGCCTCCAGCATTTCGCGCAGGCATTCCTCGTCCATGAAGATGCCGTGCTCGATGGAGTCGATGCCGGCGCGCACCGCGTTCAGGATGCCCTCCGTGCCCTGCGCATGGCTGGCCGTGCTCTTGCGAAAGCGCTTGGCCTCGTGCACGCCGGCCTTCATCTCGGCGAAGCTGTAGTGCGCGTCCATGGGGCTGACGCCCGGCGTCATGACGCCGCCGGTGGCCATGATCTTCACCAGGTCGCAGCCGGCGTGGACCTGCTCGCGCACGGCCTTCACCACTTCCTCGCAGCCGTCGGCCACGCGGCCGATGCGGTTGCCGTGGCCGCCGGTCATGCAGATGATGCGGCCGGACGCCCTGATCGCCGGACCGGGGAAGACGCCGCGCGCGATGGCGTCGCGCACGCCGAATTCCAGGTAGTCCTTGCCGCCGCAGTCTCGCAGCGCGGTGACGCCGCCACGCAGGCTGGCCTGCGCATTCTCCAGCGCGGTCAGCGTGATCTGCGCCGGGCCCTGCTTGTTCATCTGCGCGTTGGGGTCGGGGCCGCCGGTGTAGACCAGGTGCACGTGACAGTCCGCCAGGCTGGGCATCAGCGTCATGCCGGCGGTGTCGACCTTGCGGCCGGCATAGCCTTCGAACTCGGCCGCCGGCGCCACGCGCGCGATGCGGCCGTCCTGCACCAGCACGCCGTGTCCGGCCAGGGTCTTGCCCAATCCATCGAATACCAGGCCGCCGATGAACAGGGTTTGCTGCGAGGTGCTCATGTCTCGTTCCTTGGTTCTGTGCATGCGGCCCTAGCCGGCCACGTCCAGCCCCTCGCGGGACATGGATTGCAGGCGCGGCATCAGGCCCAGCAGGTGTTGGCTGTAAGGGTGTTGCGGGCGATCGAACAGGATTTCCGTGTCCGCCACTTCCAGCAGTTCGCCATGGCGCATCACGCCGACGCGGTCGCACATCTGGCGGATCACGGGCAGGTCGTGGCTGATGAACAGCATGGTCAGGCCGAGCTGTTCCTGCAGGTCCTTGAGCAGGTTCAGGATCTGCGCCTGGATCGACACGTCCAGCGCCGAGGTGGGCTCGTCGCAGATCAGGAAGCGCGGACGCGTGGCCAGGGCGCGCGCGATGCAGATGCGCTGGCGCTGGCCGCCGGAGAATTCGTGCGGATAGCGCTGGGCGGCGCGCTCGCCCAGGCCCACCACATCGAGCAGGTCGGCGACGATGCGGCGCGCCTGCGCCTCGCTGTCGGCCAGCCGGTGGAAGCGGATGGGCTCGGCGATGATGTCCAGCACGCGCATGCGCGGATTCAGCGAGGAATACGGATCCTGGAAGATCATCTGGATCTGGCGGCGGAAGGGATTGAGCTGCTTTTCGCCCTTGAGCGCGGTCAGGTCGGTGCCGCCGAAGTGCACCGATCCGGCCGACGGCGTATATAGCCCGGAGATCAGCCGCGCGACCGTGGACTTGCCCGAGCCGGATTCGCCCACCAGGCCGAAGACCTCGCCCTCGCCGATGGCGAAGCCGACGTTCTTGACCGCGTCCAGCGTGCGCTGGTTGCGTTTCAGGAACGCGTTCTTGAGCACGAAGCGCATGCCCAGGCCGCGCACGTCGACCAACGGACCGTCGCCACGCCCGCCGAAGTCGCGCCGCTGGCCCAGCCAGTGGGTGGCGATGTCCAGCGGCTGCGCCGGCGTCTTCACGTCCTCGATGTAGGTGACCAGCGGAAAGCGCTTGAGCTTGATGTCGGGCCGGGGCACGGCCGAGATCAGGCTGCGGGTGTAGGGATGGTCGGGGTCGCCCAGGATCTTGGCGGTGGCGCCCTCTTCGACCAGCTTGCCGCGATACAGCACCGCCACGCGGTCGGTCACGTCGGCGATCACGCCCATGTCGTGCGTGATGATGATCATGCCGACCTGCTCTTCGCGGCACAGCTTGCGCAGCAGCTCCAGGATCTGCGCCTGGATGGACACGTCCAGCGCGGTGGTCGGCTCGTCGGCGATGATGACTTCCGGCTCGCAGCACAGCGCCAGCGCGATCACCACGCGCTGCCGCATGCCGCCGGAGAACTGGTGCGGATACTGCTTGGCGCGCAATTCGGGCTTGTCGATGCCGACCTGCGCCAGCAATTGCACGGCGCGCTTGGCGGCCTCGGCCTGGGACAGGTCCAGGTGCACCTGCATGGTTTCCACCAGCTGGCTTTCCACGGTCTGCAACGGATCCAGCGAGGTCAGCGGATCCTGGAAGATCATGCCGATGCGCCGGCCGCGCACGCGGCGCTGCTGCGCCGGCGTCAGCGTGTCGATGCGTTCGCCGTTGAGCAACACCTGGCCGCCGGCCAGCCGGCCGGGCGCTTCCAGCAGGCCGATCACGGCGTTGCCGATGGTGGATTTGCCGGCGCCGGATTCGCCCACCACGCCCAGGATCTCGCCTTTCTCCAGGCTCAGGGACACGCCGTCCACCGCCACCATGGTGCCGCGGCGGCTGGGAAATTCGATGCGGATGTCGTCGATGTTCAACAGGGCCATGATGTTCTCAGCGCAGCTTCGGATTGAGCGCGTCGCGCAGCCAGTCGCCCAGCAGGTTGACGGACAGCACCAGCGCCACCAGCACGATGCCGGGGAATATGGAGATCCACCACATGCCCGAGAACAGGTAGCTGTTGCCGATGCGGATCAAGGTGCCCAGCGACGGCGCGGTCGGCGGCACGCCCACGCCCAGGAAGGACAGCGTGGCCTCGGTGATGATGGCCACGGCCAGGTGGATGGTGGCGATGACCAGCACCGGCCCCATCACGTTGGGCAGGATGTGGCGGCGCAGGATGGTGACGGGGCCGATGCCGATCAGGCGGGCGGCCTGCACGTATTCCTTGTTGCGCTCGACCAGCGTGGAGCCGCGCACGGTGCGCGCGTACTGCACCCAGCCGGAGGTGCCGATGGCGAAGATCAATACGTACATCGCCAGCTCGTCGTGCATGTCGCGCGGCAGCAGCCCGCGCGCCACGCCGTCGATCAGCAGCGCCACCAGGATGGCGGGAAAGGACAGCTGCACGTCGGCGATGCGCATGATGAAGCTGTCCACGCGTCCGCCCGCGTAGCCGCTGATCAGGCCCAGCGTGACGCCCAGCACCATCGAGAACGCGACCGAGGCCAGGCCCACCAGCAGCGACACGCGCGAGCCATAGAGCAGGGCTGAGAAGATGTCGCGGCCCTGGTCGTCGGTGCCGAGCACGAAGGCCGCGCTGCCGCCCTCTTCCCAGGACGGCGGCGTATTGGCGTCGATGATGAGCACCTGGCCCGGGTCGAAGGGATTCTGCGGGGCGATCAGCGGCGCGAACACCGCGCCGAGCACGATCAGCAGCGTGACGAGGGCGCCGATGACGGCGGCGGGCGAGCGCTTGAAGCTGTACCAGAGGTCGCTGTCGGCGGCGCGCGCGAAGAAGGGGGCGATGCGGGCGGTCATGCGGATTCCTTTACGTTCGTCCTGGAAGGTGCCTTACTTGCTCTGCACGCGCAGGCGCGGATCCACCGCGAAATACAGCAGGTCGACGATCAGGTTGATGACCACGAACATGAATGCGATCAGCACCAGGTAGGCCGCCATGACGGGGATGTCCACCGTGCTGATGGCCTGGATGAACAGCAGGCCCATGCCGGGCCACTGGAACACGGTCTCGGTGATGATGGCGAAGGCGATGATGGAGCCCAGCTGCAGGCCGGTGATGGTGATGACCGGCACCATGGTGTTCTTGAGCGCATGGCGGAAATTGATCAGCCGCTCCGGCAGGCCGCGGGCGCGCGCGAACTTGATGAAGTCGGCGCGCAGCACCTCAAGCATCTCGGCGCGCACCAGCCGCATGATCAGCGTCATCTGGAACAGCGCCAGCGTGATGGCGGGCATGATCAGCGCCAGCAGGCCGGACTTGGTCAGGAAGCCCGTGGTCCACCAGCCCAGTCCGACCACGTCGCCGCGCCCGAAGCTGGGCAGCCAGCGCAACTGCACGCCGAAGAACAGGATCAGCAGGATTCCGATCAGGAAGGTGGGCAGGGAGATGCCAGCCAGCGAGATGGCCATGAAGGCCTTGGACAGCACGCCGTGGCGCTTGAGCGCGGTGTAGATGCCCATGGGAATGCCCAGCGCCAGCGCCATGACGGCGGACACGAAGGACAGTTCCAGCGTGGCGGGCAGGCGTTCTTCCAGCAGTTCGCTGACGGGGCGGCGGTGGCGGTACGAGGTGCCGAAATCGCCGCGCGCGGCGTTGGCCACGAAGCGCGCGTACTGCACCACGAAGGGATCGTTCAGGCCCAGCTGCTCGCGCAGTTGTTCACGTTGTTCCGCCGTGGTGTCCTGGCCCACCATGGTGGCCAGGGGGTCGCCCACGTAGCGGAACATGGCGAAGGCGATCAGCGCCACGGTGAGCATGACCAGCAGCGACTGGAAGAGTCGTTGCGCGATGAAGGAAAGCATGGGGTGTGGCCCTCAAGAAAGCCGGCGGCGGGGGCGGCCGTATCGCGATCCGGGCGGCCGAGGCCGCCCGGCAAAGGCTGCGCCCGGGATCAGGGCAGCACGACGTCGCGCAGGTCGAGCACGTCGTCGGCGCGCTGGATGACCTTGATGTTGTCCTTCACGCCCCAGGACATGGGCTGCTGGTGCAGCGGCAGGTAGCCGTACTCGGCGCGCACGATGCCGAAGGCTTCCTTGATCATCGCGTTGCGCTTGGCCTGGTCGGTCTCGGTGCCGATCTGCGTGATCAGCTCGTCGACCTTCTTGTTGCAATAGCCGCCCAGGTTGAACTGGCCCGAGGCGGTCTTGGCGTCTCGGCAGCCGGCCAGGTTCAGCAGCGCGTTGTGCGCGTCGGTGGAGCTGGGCGTCCAGCCGAGCATGTACATGCTGGTCTGGTTGCCGGCCTGCAGCAGGATCTTGCCGAAGTACTTGGACTTGGTCTGCGCCAGCAGGTTGACCTTGATGCCCACGCGCGTCAGCATGCCGGCCACGGCCTGGCAGATCTTTTCGTCGTTGACGTAGCGATCGTTGGGGCAGTCCATGGTGACGGAGAAGCCCTTGGGATAGCCGGCCTCGGCCAGCAGCTTCTTGGCGCGCTCGGGATCCGGCTTGTACGGCGCGCCGTAGGACTCGTCATAGCCGTTGATCGAGGTGGCGACCAGCGAGCCCAGCGGCTTGGCCGCGCCGCGCATGATCTTGTCGTTGATGATCTTGGTGTCCACGGCCAGCACCACGGCCTCGCGCACCTTCGGATCCTTGAAGGGGTTCTTGCCCTTCACGTCCGAGAACAGCAGCTCGTCGCGGCTCTGGTCCATGCCGATGAAGATGGCGCGGGCCTCGGGCGCGGTCAGCGGCTTGACGCCCTTGGCGTCTTCCAGGCGCTTCCAGTCCTGCACCGGCACCGGCTGCACCAGGTCCATCTCGCCCGAGATCAGCGCGGCCACGCGCGTGGCTTCCTGCGTGATGGGTTGGAAGATGACCTCGTCGATATTGGTCTTGATGTTCTTGTTCCAGTAGCCGTCATAGCGCTTGAGCACGGTCTTCACGTCGGGCTGGCGCTCGGCCAGCATGAAGGGGCCGGTGCCGTTGGCGTGCAGGTTGGCGTAGTTGCCCTGGTTGTCGCCCTTGATGTTGGTGGCCTCGGTGGTCTTGTTCTTCTCGGACCACGTCTTGCTCATGATGTACAGGAAGGCCCATTCGCGCGGCAGGATGGGGTTGGGCGCGGGCGTGGTGACTTCGACGGTGTAGTCGTCGATCTTCTTGATGTCCGACGCCTTGGCGCCGTAGCCCTTCATGTCGGAGCCCGGCGTCAGGCTGCGCTTCCACGTGAAGATCACGTCATCGGCGGTGAAGGGCGAACCGTCGTGGAATTTCACGCCCTTGCGCAGCTTGAAGATCCATTTGGTGGGCTCGGGGTTTTCCCAGCTTTCGGCCAGCAGCGGCGTCAGCTTCAGCTCGCCGTCGTAGCCGGCCAGCGTTTCGTAGATGTTGCCCTGGAAGCCCAGCGTGAAGGTCTCGTTCAGCGCCATCGGGTCCATGGACGAGGCATCGCCCTGGTACGACCAGTGGAAGGTCTTGGCCGCGGCGCCGGCGCTGAAGGCCAGCGAGGCGACCAGGGCCGCCGTCAGCGCAGCCTGTTTGAAAGCGGGGAAAGTACGCATAGCCCTGATGCTCCGTGTGGTGCGCGGATCGCGCGGCAGAGGAATGGGCCCCGACCCCTGGAGGAGTCCGGGGCATGGCGTTGCTGCTTACGACGAGACGGAATCGGGGAATGGACGCCACGCGGCGCGGCATGCGCGTCGGTCGGCGGGAGCCTTGATGACTATCACTGCGCAGGACTTCGGCTTCACGATGCACCCAACCCCATTTTGTGATTCATAGTCATGAGGGGGACGGACCCACGCCCATGCAGAAGGCATCTTATAGAGCCATTCTTTTAAGCGTCAATCGGTTTGGATTGGGGATAGTACGTGCTTGCCAGGGCGCATGAATGGTGCCTGAGCGCCAGGCGGGCGGCGGCTGTCAAGAGGTCGCGGGCGCGTCCGCGGACAGCGTGCGCGCCAGCTCGCGCAGCATGAGCTTGCGGCGTTCGCTGTCTTCATGCGCCTGGCCCAGCGCCGACCATTCGGGCCGGCTGCGCGCTTCTTTCAACGCGGCGGGCAAGGCGCCCTTGCGCAGGTCCTCGCCATCATGCGGGACGATCCGGATGGGCGTGCGCGCCGCATGGCCGCGATGTTCGAGCGCGGCGATCAGCTCGCGCTGGCGCAGCGCCAGGAGGCGCAGCACGGCGTCGTCCACGCTGATCTCGCGCCAGCCGCGCAGCTTGCCCGCCACGCGCTTGCCGAGCTTTTCCACGCCCTGCCACAGCCCACCCGCGGCCGCGCCGATCAGCATGCCCGTGCCCAGGCTCAGGCCGGCGCTGAACAGGTCCACCGCCGCGCCGGCCATAGCGCCGGCGGCCGCGCCCATGCCCAGTTGTATGCCCATGTCCTTGAGCGCCTGAGGATGGAACAGGTCCATGCCCCAGCGCTCGCCCTGCAGCGGCAGCGCATCGGCGTCGATATCGGAAGGCCGGAAGTTGTACAGCGCCAGCAGCGCGGTGACGCAGGCCTGTTCGCGCTGGCGCGCCAACGCGCGCAGGCGTTCGGCCGCCGCCGCCAGCGCGTCGGCGTCATTGGGGCTGGACAGGCGCAGCGCGGCCACGTCGATCAGCAGGTCGGCCAGCAGCTCGAAGGCGGCGGCGCGGCGCTCCTGGCGCTGCCGCGCGAGCGCGTCGGACAGGCGCGTCAGCGCGGCGGCGTGGCGGTCCAGCAGCACGGCGAGTCGGGCGTACAGCTGCCGCTCGCCATCCAGCGCGGGCGCCACCGTGTCGAATTCCACCACCGCGTGCAGCCCCAGCCGGGCCAGCGCCGCGCGCCAGTCGGCGGCGCGATGCTGCGGCGCGTTGACGAAGTTCAGCACTGGCAGCAAGGGCCGGCCGCAGGCGGCCAGGATGTCGAGTTCGTCGCGGTGCTTGCCCAGCACCGGGTCGCGCGCGTCGATGACGTAGAGCGCCGCGTCGCAGTCCAGCATCTTGGCCAGCACGCGCGCTTCCTGTTCGTAGCGGCCGTGAGCTTCCGGCGTGTCCAGGAAGCGGCGCACGCGCGCCGGTCCGTCCAGCCGTTCGCCGGGCGCCTCCAGCCGCTCCAGGTATTCCAGCAGCGAGATGCTGTCTTCCATGCCGGGCGTGTCGAACCATTCCAGCGCGTCGCCGCCCTCGATGCGCAGGCGCGCGCCTTCGACGTGGCGCGTGGTGCCCGGGCTGTCGGCCACTTCGCCGAAGCGCGTGTCGCGCGTCAGCGTGCGCAGCAGCGAGGTCTTGCCGGTGTTGGTGTGTCCCACCACGGCGATGCGGATCAGGGAATCAGCCATGTCCGGTCTCCAGCCAGTCCAGCGCGTTGGCGGATGCCGCCAGCACGGCCTGCGCGGGCAGGCCCAGCGCCGCGAGCTGCGCGCGCCACAGCGGCGCGCGCGCCGGACCATCCTCGTGCGCGGGCAGCAGCAGCCAGACGCGCGTCTGCTGCGCGTGCGCGGCCAGTTCGGCGATCAGCGTGAGCGTGCCCCGGTCCGGCGTCTGGCGGGCGTCGCAGGCGATCAGGAGGCGCGAGGCGGCGGCGTCGGCCAGCGCGTCGAGGATGCGGCGGCGTTCCTCGCGCGTGTCGAGCCGGCCGGCGATCTGGATGCCGGCGGGCGTTGTGGCCGGCGGCCAGGGCAGGTCGGTGGGCAGTTCCAGCGCCAGCAGCACCGGACGGCCGTCCAGCCCGGCAGGCGCCGGCGCGGACAGGCGCGGCTCGTGCAGCGGGTCGACGGGGCGGTCCAGGCCGGTGGAGACCACGGCGGGTTCCAGCCGGTCGCGCAGCGCGGCGTGGCCGGGCAGCGCGGGGTCGATGCGCAGGCCGGCGAGCCTGCGCCGCAGCACGACCAGGCACAGCAGCGCGGCGGCCAGCCGGGGCAGCACGCCATAGACCACCACCACGCCGATCAGCCACAGCGACCATTGCACCTGGGCGGCGGCCGGCAAGGTCTGGACGCCGTCGCTGGCGAGCACCGTGGCGGCGTCGGGCAGCGGGAAGCCCGCCAGGCCCGGCAGCCAGCCGATCGCCTGGGTCAGCCAGACGAAGGTGTCCGGCGCGAGCAGCGTGGTGGCCCAGATGAAGCGGTAGCTGGCGGTGGACAGCACCGTCAACAGCGTCGCCAGCGCGGCGCACAACCCGGTCAGCCAGAGCAGGTGGCTGATCGAGCCGAACAGCCAGCGCAGCGCGCCGGCGCGCGCCAGCAGGTTGAGCAGGGCCTGGGGCGCCAGCGCCGTGTCCGGCCCGCGCGCGAGTTTGCGCGTGACCCACAGCCAGAGCCGTCCCAGGCCGGTGGCGGCGGCGGGTCGCAGGAGAAAGCTGGCCAGCCACAGCAGGAAGGTCAGCGCGTGCAGACCCAGCAGGGCGCCCAGCGCCCACAGCACGTTGACGGGTCGCGTGCCGTCGCCCAGCGCGCCCAGGGCCAGGCCGATGCCGGAGAACAGCGCCAGCGCGAACAGCGCGGCCAGCACGGCCAGGGCGCTGCGGGTCCAGCCCTGGAGCTGGGCGGGCAGTTGTTCGCGTTCGGCGAGCCGGTGGGCGCGGACCAGGATGCGGTCCGGCAGGCCGCCCTCGGCGCGGCGCGCGGCGCGCACGGCCTCGGCGTCTTCGAGCGGGCCCCAATGGGTTTCGCGCAGGCGGATGATCTCGGCGAGCCAGTACTCGCGCAGCGGGCGGCGGGAGGCGTCGTCCAGGGGCATGGGCAGGTTCGGACCAGGTTGCCACAGCGGCGCGGGGCCGCGGCGGGCGGTGCCCCATTGTAGGGGAGATGCGCGCCGGCTCAGCGTCCGGCGCGGGCGCCGCGGTACTGGCCCGGCGTGACGCCGGCTGCGTCGCGGAAGACCCGCGACAGATGGCTGGCGCTGCCGAACCCGCTGGCCTGCGCGATGCTGGCCAGGTCGCTCTTGCCGGCGGCCAGCAGGGCCTTGGCGCGCTCGATCCGGCGCGCGCGCACCCAGGCGTGCGGCGGTTCGCCGAAGGAGGTATGGAACATGCGTGCGAAGTGATAGGTGGACAGCGCCGCCACGCCAGCCAGCTCAGCCAACGTGAGCGGGGCGTCCAGGTGCGCGTCCACGTAGTCCATGACGCGCCGGCGCACGGCGGGGGCCAGGCCGCCGCGCGCGGGTTGCGGCGTCTTGCGCGACACGCCCTGGTGCAGCAGCTGGTGCAGCACGGTCTCGGCGGCGCTGCTGGCCGCCAGCCGTTCGTCGGGGCGGCTCCAGTCCGTGCCCAGCAGCGAGCGGCATACGTCGGTCAGCGAGTCGTCGTGGATATAGGTGCGGTCGCGCAGTTCCAGCGAGCGCGGCTCGCAGTCCAGCCGCATGACGGCTTCGCGGGCCAGGCGCTCCGGCGCGATATACAGATGCAGGAAGCGCACGTTGTCGTTCATGCTCCAGCGCGAGTAATGCTCGGCGGGCAGCACGCAGAACTTGCCCGCGCCGCCATGCAGCGAGTCCAGGCCGACGCGGAAGGATTTTTCGCCGCCGCGCAGGTATAGCGACAGGGTGTGGTGGCCGGGCATGTCGTAGCCCAGCGTTTCGCGGGCGCTGCGCGACCATTGCGAGATCGCCAGGCCCTCGCCGAGCGTGGCCGCGCGCTCCAGCGTCGCAGTGGAGCCGGACAGGGTGCGGAAGACGGAGAAATCGGCGGGGGCCGACGCGACGGTGCCCATGGAAATCACATGCTACTGCGATCACGCGCTACGCGCGCGGGCGCGCGAGCAATAAGCGCAAGAAACGGCAATCGCGGCCGGGCCGGGCGGTGCAGACTACTGGCGAGCGGCGGCCTGCCGCCGGTTTTCATGTCCCCTATTTTATTGCCGCGTACCGCATCGTGAATCTCTTTCTGTATCTCCTTACCGTCATCATCTGGGGCACCACCTGGATCGCCATCAAGCTGCAACTCGGCGTGGTGGCGATTCCCGTGTCCATCTTCTACCGCTTCGCGCTGGCGGGCCTGGTGCTGTTCGCCGGCCTGCTGCTGCTGGGCAAGCTGCAGAAGCTGGACCGGCGCGGGCACCTGATGTGCCTGGGACAGGGCCTGTGCCTGTTCTGTTTGAACTTCCTGTGCTTCTACACCGCCACCCAATGGATCCCCAGCGGGCTGGTGTCTGTGGTGTTTTCCGCCGCCACGCTGTGGAACGCGTTGAATGCCCGTCTGTGGTTCGGCACCCGCGTCGCGCCGCGCGTGATGCTGGCCGGCGCGCTGGGCTTCACGGGCCTGGTGCTGTTGTTCTGGCCCGAACTGGCCAGCCAGCAGGCCAGCCACGAGACGCTGCTGGGCCTGGGCTTCGCGCTGCTGGGCACGTTCTGCTTTTCGACCGGCAACATGCTGTCCTCGCTGCAACAGCGCAACGGCATCCGGCCGTTGACCGGCAACGCCTACGGCATGCTGTACGGCGCGGCCATCCTGCTGGCGGGCTGCGTCGCGACCGGCCAGCCCTTCCGCTTCGACACCTCCACGTCCTATATGGGCGCCCTGCTCTATCTGGCGATACCGGGATCGGTGATCGGCTTCACGGCCTACCTGACGCTGGTGGGCCGCATGGGGCCGGCGCGCGCGGCCTATTGCACGGTGCTGTTCCCGGTGGTGGCGCTGTCGGTCTCGACCTATGCGGAAGGCTATCAGTGGACGATGCCGGCGCTGCTGGGGCTGGCCCTGGTGATGCTGGGCAATCTGCTGGTCTTCACCAAGTGGACGCCTTTCGCGCGCCGGGCGGTGGCCTGAGGCGCCTCAGCCCTGGCGCGGCAACTGGCGCAGCGCGTCCAGCAGGCGGCCGATCTCGTCCTGCGTGGTCAGGTAACTGACCGAGGCCCGCGCGATCTGCGCCAGCCCGCGCGCCGTCATGTCCAGCGGCGTGTAGCTCACGCCGTTGCTGCCGATGGTCACGCCCTGCGCGGCCAGCGCGCGCTGCACCGCCGGCGCGTCCAGGCCCGCCACATTGAACGACACCAGCCCCGATCGCTCGCGGCCCTGGTCCAGCACCGTGACGCCGGGCAGCGCGGCCAGTTCGGTGCGCAGGCCCTGGGCGATGGCGTCGACGCGGGCGCGGATCGCGTCCAGGCCGATGTCCAGCGCCTCGCGCAGCGCATTGGCCAGGCCGCAGCGCAGCGCCAGCGAGGCTTCCGCCGATTCCAGCCGCGCCGCGTCCGGTCGCAGCATGGGCGCGCCGTCGGGACCGAGCGGCGCACTGTGGGTGTCGACCCAGGCCGGCGTCAGCCTGGGCAGGAAATCGCGCCGCACGTACAGCAGGCCGGTGCCGCGCGGGCCGCGCAGCGCCTTGCGTCCGGCGCCGGCCAGCACGTCGCAGCCGACCTGTTCCACGTCGATGGGCAATTGGCCCACGGCCTGGGCCGCGTCCACGAAATAGGCGATGCCGTGTTCGCGCGCCACCGCGCCGATCGCGGCGGCGGGATTGATCAGGCCGCCGTTGGCGGGCAGCCAGGTCAGCGCGATCAGGCGCACGCGTTCGTCCAGCATGGCGCGCAGCGCCTCGGGATCGACGCAGCCGTCCTGGTCTGACGGAATGGTTTCCACGCGCGCGCCCGCGCGCTCGGCGATCAGCCGCATGCAGGCGAGATTGCCGCCCCATTCGTGCCGGCCCACCAGGATGCGGTCGCCGGGCTGCCACGGACTGGCCGTCGCGAACGCGGCAAAGGCCGCGCCCCAGCCGGGCGAATTGCCGCCGGTGAGCGCGATCTCGTCCGGTTGCGCATTGAACAGTCGCGCCGCCAGGGCGCGCGCCGTTTCGGTCTCCGCGCGCGCGGCCACGCCGGCTTCCATCGGGCCGCGTTCGGCCTCGCGCAGCAGGTGCGCGCGGATCGCGTCCAGCGTGCCGTTCGACGGCAGCGAGGACCCCGCATGGTTGAAATGGATGGCGCTGCGCGTGCCGGGAGTGGCGGCGCGCAGCGCTGCGACGTCGTGGTCGGTCAGGATCGAGGTCATGGCGGCGGATGATGAGACGGGGGGGGGGGGGGGGGGGGGGGGGGGGGGGGGGGGGGGGCGGGGGGGGGG
>NZ_JBICCO010000122.1:0-16591 GCF_043119405.1 Achromobacter sp. 413638 | reverse complement strand
GATGTTGGTCTGGAACGCAATACCGTCGATCACCGACACGATCTCGGAAATCTTGCGCGAGCTGGCCGAGATCGCCTGCATCGTCGTCACCACTTCCGACACCGCCGAACCGCCGCGTTCGGCCACGTCCGACGCGCTGGCCGCCAGTTGGTTCGCCTGACGCGCGTTGTCCGCGTTCTGCTTGACGGTCGAGGCCAGCTGCTCCATCGAGGCCGCCGTCTCTTCCAGAGAGGCCGCCTGCTGCTCGGTGCGGCTGGACAGATCCGTGTTGCCCGCCGAGATCTCGCGCGAACCCACGTTGATCTCGTCCACGCCGCGCCGCACCGCCGACACCGTGCGCGTCAGGCTCTCCTGCATGCGCTTGATCGCGGCGAACAGCGCGCCAATCTCATTGGTGCTGCGCACCTCGACACGGCCGGTGAAATCGCCGCCGGCGATCTTGTCGAAATGGCCGCCCGCCTCATGCAGCGGACGCAGCACCGTGCGGTTGATGAACACCCAGCAACCCAGCGCCAGGATCACCGCGATCGCCAGCATGGCGATGGTGACCATGCGGGCGGTGTTGTGGTCGCTCTCGGCGCGCGCGGCCAGCGCGTCGGTATGCGCGTCGACGAACGCCAGATAGCCGTCGATCGCTTCGCGGAACTTGCTGTTGGCGGCGCTGGCCGTATCGTTCAGGTCCAGATAATCCTGGATCGCCATGCTGGTCAGCGCGGCGGCCTGGCGCTTGATCACGCCGTCGAATTCCTTGAAGGCGCTCTCCAGCGCCGCGGCCTGCGCTTCCGAACCCGCCAGGCGCGGCACCTTGCGGAAAGTGTCCAGCATCTTGTAGCCGTCCTGCATCAGTCCTTCCGAACGCTTGGCCTGAGCGCCAGCCTGCTCGGTCTTGCCCTGCTGCATGTCCATCAGCGATGTGCTCAGCACCAGCCGCGCGCGCAGGAAAACACTATAGGCGCGGCTCAGCTGCGAGGCCTGGTCGCCATAGGCCTTGTTGATCTGCTCCAGCTTTTCGTTGCTGGAATTCAACCCCAGCCAGGCCACGCCGTTGGAGATGAACATGGCGCCGGTGAACAACACGAGCACCAGGACGATACATGTGCGGACTTTCAAATTGACAAGCATGGAACTTCCGAACGTTAGGCAACGTGAAACTGCGATTTCTCCCGCCGCACGCAGACACGGACGCCCCGGCGTGGCGCCGGCAGCGTCCGTCTGGGCCCTTCGGGCCGCCGGGCACCTGGACCCGACGGGTACTGCGCATTACTTGCGGCTGAACAGACTCGATCCCTGGATCGTCATGAATGCCGCCGACGCGGCCTGCAGCGCGACCTGGCGGAAGGCCAGCTGGCTGGCGCCCGAGTAGTAGTCCAGGTTTTCCAGGTCGGACAGGGACTTGGTATAGGAAAGACCCTTCTGCGAACCGGTAGCGTCCAGCGCCTCCAGCTCATTCATGCGCGCGCCAACCGAGGCCGCCACCGTCAGCACGTTGTCGTAGTTGGTGGACAGCTTCTTGTTGGCGGTGGCCAGGTCATTGGCCAGCTTGGCCAAGGCCTTCTCGTCGCCGGCGATCGGTGAATCCAGCGTCTTGATCAGGTTGTCCAATGTGTTGAACACATCGACGTTGGCCGACTGGATGTTCTCGACATTGATGATGTCGCCGTTCTGCGGCTTGCCCTTGATGACGACGGACACGCCGCCGAAATCGATCGCCGCGCCATCCGTATAAGCGGTGGGGGACGCCGGCGGCGCCGGATTGATGACAGGCGGTGTGGCACCGGACGGATCGGTCGTCGTGACGCGATAGCCAATAGCGCCCGTCGTCGGATCCGCTTCGAATGCCACGCTGAAGTTCTTGCCTACGTTGGCGCCACCCGGCGTGATGGACGCCGTGCCGAACTGGGCCGTGCCGGTATTGCCGGGTGAGGCCGAGCTGACGTAACCCTGCGCGCCGGGGTTCGCCCGGCTGAAGATATCCTTGCCCAGGTCGCTGGTGGACATCTGGCGCGATTGGTCAACCTGGATGGTGCGTTCGCCCGTGGCGCCGCTGTACACGACCTGGCCGGCCGCGTTCTGTACGTAGGGCGCCGCACTGCCCTGATAACCCGAGAACATGTACTGACCGTTGCCGTCTGTACTATTGGCCAGCCCGAGCAACGCCTCGCGAGCGCTCTTGAGCGCGGTGGACAAGGCCTGGCGGTCGCTGTCGGACATGGTGCCGTTGCCGGCCTGCACCACGCGGGTGCGCACCGACTCCAGCGCCGTGGTGACCGAATCCAGAACGTTGTTCTCCTGACCCAGGTTGGTCTTGGCCGTGTTGCGGTTGAGCTGGTAAGTGGCGTTCATGCTCTGCGTCTGCGCCACGTTGATCGACAACGCGGCCGCCAGAGGATCGTCCGCCGGGGTCAGGAACTTGCGACCGCTGCCGATCTGCTCGACCAGGCGGTTCATGTCCGTTTCCTGAGAGAGAACGCCCTTCAGGCCGTTCGCGTACATCATGGAGGTGCTCAGGCGCATGGTGAAGCTCCGAATATCTTTATCTATTGCTTATCGTGTGGCGGGCATCGGCCTCGCTCAGCCCCGCAGGCCCAGCAGCGTATCGAACATGGTGCTGGCCACGTTGATGATGCGAGCGCTGGCCTGATACTGTTCCTGGTACTGCGACAGGCTGACGTACTCCTCGTTCAGGTTCACGCCCGAGACGTTCTGCTGCGCGGCCTTTTTCTGCGTGATCAGGTTGGCCTGCGCGGTGGCGGCCGACTTGATCTGCTGCGTCTGCACACCAACGGTGTTGACCACCTGCGAGAACATTTCGTTGATGCTGGTGGTGTTGCCACCCAGGACCTTGGCGGTCTGCAGCTGCGCCAGCTTCAGGCCGTTCTTGCCATTGGCGTTGCCTCCCGTGGCGTCGGCCAGGGCGATCTTGTTGGGATCGGTGATCACGACATTGAGGTCGCGCGCCGCGTCGCGTGTCGGCGACAGCGACCACTTGTCGCCGGCCTGCGGCGGCGCGGAGATCGTCAGGCGCACGCCCGCCTCGGCGTCCAGGTCCAGCGTGGCGGTCGGCGGCGTGCCGGTGGCCGGGCCGTTGTAGACCTGCGTGCCCTCGGGCATGCGCGTCACCATGTAGTTGGTGCCGTCGAAGGTAATGTCGTAGTCCTTGGCATTGATGTTGCCCACCGTGCCGAAGGTGCCCGAAATCTGGGCGTTGCTCTTGTTCTGCGCATTCGGCACGCCTTGGGGCTGGCCGATGCTGAAGTAGTCGCCACCGGGGTTGCCGTTCTGGTCCAGGCCCAGCTTGTGCTGCGCATTGAACGACAGCGCCAGGCCCACGGCCATCTGGCCAAGCTGGCTCTGCGTCACGTCCAGCGAGTTGGCGCGGAACTGCAGCAGGCCACCGAGCTTGCCGCCGGTGACTTCGGTGTCGCCCAGCTCGACCGTGACGGTCTTGCCGCCGGCACCGGCCGGCAGCGTATAAGCCACCACCGTGCGGCTGATGTCCTTGGACGAGGGCACGGCCTGCAGCGGGTAGATAGTCTGGCCCGACAGCAGCGCCTGGCCGCCGGAAGCCAGCGAGATATTGAGCTTGTCGCCCTGCTCATAGGTGGTGATGCCCACCAATTGGTTCAATTCGGAAACGGCCTGGTCGCGCTGGTCCATCAGGTCGTTGGGCGGCTGGCCGCCGGCCTTGGCGCGGGCAGCCGAAATCTGCTCGTTCAGGTCATTGATGCGGGCCAGGTAGCTGTTGGTCTGTTCGACCACGGTGCCAACCTGGGTGTTCAGGCCCAGGCGCTGGTTCTGCATTTCCTGGTAGGCCGAACGGATCTGGGTCGCCAGGCTGTTGGACTTGCCCAGCATGTCCGAGCGCGCGGCCGGGTCGGCGGGCGCATTGGCGGCCGTGTTCACGCCGGTGAAGAAGCCCGAAAGCGCCGGCGCGATGCCGACGGTGCGATCCGCGAACAGGTTGTTGACCTGCGAAATCTGATCGAACTGCGTCTGCAACTGGGCGCCGCTGCCCTGCGCGCCGACCAGTTGCTTGTACAGGAAGCTGTCGTAGCTGCGCACGACGGTGTCCACCTGGACGCCGCGCCCGATGAAGCCGTTGCTGGTGGCCTGGGCGCCGGCGGTCGAGGTCATGACGCGCTGGCGGTTGTAGCCGACCGTGGTGGAGTTGTTGATATTGTGGCTGGTCGTGGCGATGCCCGCCTGCGCAGCGTTCAGACCGCCCAACGCCAATTTATACAGATTCATGCTGACATCGCCCCGTTTGTAACCGCTGCTGAAGGTGTGGATACCTGCTTAACGGCGAGAATTCGTCAAAATTTAGAGCCCTTCGGGTTTTTGCGTAGATGCGCCGCGCGGCGCGCCCCGCAGCTGATTCATGATGCCAATCAGCTTCTGCGCGTACTGCGGATCGGTCGCGTAGCCCGAGTTCTGGTTGCGGCGCGCCGCCTCGACTTCGTTGCGCGCCTGCGCCACCGTCTCATAGCGCGGACTGTTGCCGATCAGACGCGCGTAGTCGGCGAACGATTCCTCATAAGACGAGTAAGCGCGGAAAGGTTGCGTCACCTTTTTCGCCACGCCGTCTTCGTATTCGGTCGTGAGCACGTGCACCACCTGCCCCTTCCAGCCGGCGCCGGCCTTGATGCCAAACAGGTTGTGGCTGGTGCGACCATCCGGATGCTTGATCTCGCGCTGGCCCCAGCCCGATTCCAGCGCCGCCTGGCCCAGGATCACGCGGGCCGGCACGCCCGATTGCTGCGCCGCCAGGTTGGCCGCGTGCGACATGCGCGACACGAAGCTGACCACATGCTCCGGCGCGCCCTCGGCCGCCGCCATGGCGCGGTCGCTGGCGCGGTTGTTGCGCAACACGCCCAGCAGCGCCGACACCTGGCGCGAGCCGCCCGTGGCGTAGTCCAGATCCGAGCCCTGGCCGATGCGCTTGACGGCGTCGGCCGACAACTCGCCCGGCTTGCCTTGTTTCATCTGCCCCAGGATGGCCTGCGACAGGCCGATGCCCGGCGTGGCCAGATGCAGCGCCAGCTGCTCGTCGGCCATGGATTGCATCATCTGCGACTGCTGTGAATCGAACAGCCCTTCCTTGGGCGTGGCCTCGCGCATGCGCTTGAGCATCATCTGCAGGAACAGCGCCTCGAACTGCTTGGCGACCTGCTTCTGCTGCGCGGTGCCGTCGGGATCGTGCTTGACGTCGCGCTTCAGGTCCGACAGGCGGCCCAGGTCGAAGACCGATTCCTGTCGCCCCGCCCGTCCCGCCGCGCCATTGGTATAGGTCATGACGTCAGTTATCCATTGTGCCCACGGGGCCGCGCGGATCCGGCCTTGCCGGTCCGCTGCGGCGCCCCCTTCGAGGGGGAAGCGCGCAGCGCTTCGGGGGTGGGCTTTTCCATTAAATAATCTCGAGTTCGGCGCGCAGCGCGCCGGCGGACTTCATGGCCTGCAGGATGGCCAGCAGGTCCTGCGGCGTGGCGCCCAGCGCGTTCAGGCCCTTGACCACGTCGGCCAGGTTGGCGCTGGTGTTAACGCGCTGCAGCGAGCCGTTTTCCTGGCGCACCTCGATCTGCGTGTTCGGCACCACCACGGTCTGCCCTTGAGTGAAGGGCGTGTCGGGTTGTGACACCTGATTCTGGCGGTTGATGATGACCGACAGGTTGCCGTGGGCCACTGCCGCTTCCTCGATCATCACGGTGCGGTTCATGACCACCGAGCCGGTGCGGGCGTTGATGATGACCTTGGCCACGGTGGGCGCGCGCGCCACCTGCACGTCCTCGATCTGGGACAGGAAGCGGGCCTGGGCCGACTGCTCCATGGGCGTGCGCACCTGCACCACCCGGCCGTCCAGCGCGGTCGCCGTGCCCTGGCCGAACTTGCGGTTCAGCGCCGTCACGACGTTCTGCGCGGTGCCGAAGTCGGTGTTGTTCATTTCCAGGTAGATATAGCCGTCACGCGCGAACGTGGTTGGCACGCCGCGCTCGATGATGGCGCCGCCGCTGATGCGGCCGCCGTTGAGCTGGTTGATCTGCACGCTGGAACCACCGGCCGAGGCGCCCGCGCCGCCGACCAGGATGTTGCCCTGGGCGATGGCGTAGACCTGGCTGTCCGCGCCCTTGAGCGGGGTCATCAGCAGCGTGCCGCCGCGCAGGCTCTTGGCGTTGCCCATGGAGGACACCACCACGTCCATCGTCTGACCGGGCCGTGCGAAGGCCGGCAGCGTGGCAGTGACCATCACCGCCGCCACGTTCTTCAACTGCATGTTGCTGCCGGCGGGCACGGTGATGCCCAGCTGCGACAGCATGTTGGTCAGGCTCTGCTGGGTGAACGGCGTCTGGCGCACCTGGTCGCCGCTGCCATCCAGGCCGACCACCAGGCCGTAGCCGATCAGCTGGTTGCCGCGCACGCCCTGGATCGACGCCAGATCCTTGAGCCGTTCGGCCTGCGCCGCGCCGGCGCCGGCCAGCAGGCTGGCCGCGAGGCAGGCACGGGCAAGCAGGCGGAAAAAAGGATTCGAGTATTTCATGTCAATAATCCATAGCCCTGCATGCCACCGGAAATGCGGCCACGACACGCCGGGGCCGTCACGAGCGGGGCCGCGCGGAGCCCGCTTTGCGGGTCCGCGGCGGCGCCCCCTTGAGGGGGAAGCGCGCAGCGCTTCGGGGGTGGGCTTTGTCTCATCAGAAAGGCGAGGCAATCAGGAAGAAGCGCTGCAGCCAGCCCATGGTCTGGACCTCGTCCATGACGCCCTTGCTGCGGTACTCGATGCGGGCATCGGCCACCTGCGTGGACGATACCGTGTTGGTGCCGGTGATCGAGCGCGGATCGACCACGCCCGAGAAACGGACATACTCGCTGCCACGGTTGATCGCGATCTGCTTTTCGCCGGCGACTTGCAGGTTGCCGTTGGACATCACGCCCACCACCGTGGTGGTGATGGTGCCGGTGAAGGCGTTGTTGGCCGTGCTGTCGCCCTTGCCCTGCGACACGTTGCCGCCCTTGGCGTCGGTGTTCAGGTTGGCGTTGGCCCAGCTGTCCATGAAGGACGGCGCCGCCGCGATGCCCAGATTGGCCGAGCCGCTGCGGTTGGTGTTGGTGGCGACGTTCTTGGACGCGTTGGTGCGTTCGTTGAGCACGATCGTCACGATGTCGCCCACGTTGCGCGGACGGCGATCCTCGAACAGCGGATAGTTGCCGTAGGCGGTGGGCTGGTAGATCGAGCCCGTGGGCTGCGCCGGCGTCGAGGGCGGCGGCGGCGGCGCGGCCGTGGTCGGCCCCGTCACCACCGGCTCCGGCGGAATCATGGCGCAACCGGCCACCAGCAAAGCCAGGGCCGCACTCGAAACCAGGCGCAGTACAGACATCGACATCACAGTTGGGTCAGGCGGGCCAGCATTTCATCGGACGTCTTGACGGCCTTGCTGTTCATTTCATAGGCGCGCTGGGTGGTGATCATGTTCACCAGCTCTTCGGCCACGTTGACGTTGGAGGTTTCCACGTACTTGTGCAGGATCGAGCCGGCGCCGTCCACGCCCGGCTGCAGCAGGTTGGCCGGGCCGGAGGCGTCGGTTTCCAGGTACAGGTTTTCGCCGACGCTCTGCAGGCCGGTCGGGTTGATGAAGGTGGCGATCTGCAGCTGGCCGATCTGCACGTTGATGCCGGCCGCGCCGGGCTGGGTCACGGTGACGATGCCGTCGTTGCCGATGGAGATCGACAGTGCGTTGTCCGGCACGTTCATCGGCGGCTGGATCACATAGCCGCTGACCGTGGTCAGCTGGCCGTTCTGGTTGCGCTGCAGCGCGCCGTCGCGGGTGTAGGCCTGGGTGCCGTCCGGCAGCTCCACTTGCAGGAAGCCTCGACCGTTGATGGCGATGTCCAGCTCGCCGCCGGTGTTGTTCAGGCCGCCGGTGGTGTGGATGCGCTCGGTCGCGGCCACGCGCGCGCCGGTGCCCAGTTGCAGGCCAGAGGGCAGCTGGGCGGCGTCGCCCACCTGGGCGCCGGGCTGGCGCAGCGTCTGGTACATCAGGTCCTGGAACACGGCGCGGCCGCGCTTGAAACCGTTGGTCGCGACGTTGGCCAGGTTGTTGGAAATGACGTCCATGGAGGTCTGCTGCCCTTCCAGGCCGGTCTTGGCGATCCACAGCGAACGCATCATGATTTGGTACTCCTGGGTCGGCGGCCCCGGGGCCGCTCGTGCAATGGGTTATTCGGTTCAGGCGCCGGCGGACAGGATGCCGTTCGCGCGTTCGGCGTTGCGGTCAGCGTGCTGGAGCACCTGCATCTGCTGCTCGAAGCGGCGGGCGTTCTCGATCATGCCGACCATGGCGGTCATCGGATTGGTGTTGCTGCCTTCCAGCACGCCGGACAGCAGCCGCAGGGACGGATCCACCTGCGACGGCGGCGCAGGCTGGCCGTTCACCGGCGCCAGACGGAACACGCCGTCGTCGCCGTGCACCAGCTGCGCCTCGGGCAGGCTGGTCATCTTGATCCGGCCCAGGTTCAGGATATTGTTCGGCGCGTCGCCCGCGCCGATGGCGGTGATGGTGCCGTCCGGGGAGATGGTCAGCGCGGCCTGGTCGGGCACGTCGATCACGCCGCCCTGATCGGACACGATGGGCTGGCCCAACGAGGTCTGCAGCTGGCCGTTGATGCCCACCTGCAGGCTGCCGCCGCGCGTGTAGGCCTCGCCCTGGGGCGTCTGCACCGCGAACCAGCCGTTGGAGCTGGCCAGCGCCACGTCCATCTCGCGGCCCGTGGTCTGCATATTGCCCATCTCGAAGTTGTTGCGCGGCGTGGAGGCCACGGTCGAGACGCGCGTCGGCAGGCTCACGCCGTCCGTCACCGGCACCGAGCGGTACATCGCGATCTGCTCGCGAAAGCCCGTCGTGTTCACGTTGGCCATGTTGTTGGCGAGCACGGACTGATGCTCCGTGATCCGCGCCGCGCCGTTCATGGCGGTGTAAATAATCCGATCCATTCGTCTATTCCGTAGCCGCAAACACGACCAATTAACTCAATCACCAAATCAAGAACTCCACCCTCCACCGGCAACCGGTGCCCCTCAATCGGGGCCGCGCGGATCCGGCTCCGCCGGTCCGCCGTCGGCGCCCCCCTGGGGGGGGGAAGCGCCGCAGGCGCTTCGGGGGGGGATTACTTAATATTCATCAAGACCTGCATGATTTCGTTCTGGGTCTTGATCGTCTGCGAGTTCGCCTGATAGGTGCGCTGCGCGATGATCATGTTGACCAGTTCCTTGCTCATGTCCACGTTGGAGGCCTCGGTCGCCTGGCCCACCACCTTGGACAGGCCGTTGTTGCCCGGCTGACCCAGAATCGGCTGGCCGGACGCGCCGGTTTCCTTCCAGGCGTTGTTGCCCACCGGCTGAAGGCCCTGCAGATTGGCGAAGTCGGCCAGCACGATGGTGCCGACGTTGGCGTTCTGGCCATTGGTGTAGCCGGCCATCAAGCTGCCGTCCGGGTTGATGCTGATGCCGCGGAACTCGCCCGAGGTATAGCCGTCCGGGGTGCCCTTGAACGCATACGGGCTGCCGTACTGCGTGGTGCCGGTGTAATTGATGGCGATGTTCAGCGGGTTGGCCGGCGTGGTGGCGCCGCCCGGATTGGCGAAGGTCAGGTTCACCGTGGTGGCGCTGGTCATCATGCCGGCCTTGTTGAAGGTGAACTGCGTCGGGTTGCCCCAGACGCCGCCGGCTTGCGTGGTCGGCGCCATGGCCTGGCCGTCGATCGAATAGTAGACCTCGTAGACGCTGTTGCCCGCGGCGTCGGCGGGGCGCTTGACGAAGTACTGCATCACCTGGTGCGAGTTGCCCAGCGAGTCATAGACCGTCATGGGCGAAGCGTTGGTGTAGCTGTTGGTGAGCTTGGGATCGAAGGGCTTGCCGATCTCGGTCACGGCGGCCGTGTAGTCCTTGTATCCCGGTTCCCGCGTAAGATCGCCCGTCGTGACCGACGCCGGGGTACCTGCACCCGCGATAGTGATCACGTTCGTCCCGGTACCGTAGGTACCATCAGGCGGAGGGGGAGCGTTCCACAGGACCTTGCCTGTGGCATCACGTGTAAAAGTATAGTTGCCCGTAACTCCGGGCGGGGTCGCCGCCGTCAAGGTCACTGTGCCGTTCACGGGAGGAGAGACTACAGTGGTGGTCTGATAAATCACCTTGGCATTGGCGTCCAGGTTGGCCACGCTGGTGGCGGTGCTGGTGGCCTTGGGCGCCACGTTCGCGGTGGGCAGTTGCAGCTCCACCGGGTTGGCGCCGATCGCGTTGGCCGGGTAGCCGGTCAGGCGATAGCCCTGGGCGTTGACGATGAAGTTATTCTTGTCGACCTGGAATTCGCCGTTGCGGGTGTACATCACCCCGCCGCCGGAATCGGTGACGCGGAACATGCCCTTGGGGCCGTCGATGGCGATGTCATATTCGCCCCCGCCGCCGTTGATCGTGCCCACGGTGAAACGCTGCGTGATGCCGGACACCTTCGTGCCCAGGCCCACGCGCGAGCTGGCGTAGACGTCCGCGAACGTGGCCGAGCCGGACTTGAAGCCGACGGTGCCCGAGTTGGCGATGTTGTTGCCGATCACGTCCAGGTTCTGCGCAGCGGCGTTCAAGCCGCTCAATCCTTGTCCGAAGCCCATGTTTTCTCTCGCTGATTCCTAGTAGTCCGAAACCGCCGCGTCCGCGCCGGCGCCTATGTCTACATATATAGAGGGGTACGATTACGGCGCTCAGGCGCCGATCACCTTGCGCACATCCAGCATGCTGGTCTGGCCGTCCAGGCCCAGGTCCAGTCGCAGGCCGTTGGTCGAGTAAGCCACGCTCTTGACCTTGCCGTAGCTCAGCATTTCGGCGGCGACCTTCTTGCCCTCGGCGTCCGAGGCGGTGACCGACACCGTGTAGGCGCCCGCTTCCATCGCCACGCCCGCGTCGTTCTTGCCGTCCCAGTCCAGCGTGTACACGCCGACCTTCTTCTCGCCCAGTTCCATGGTGCGGATCACGGCGCCGTTGGCGTCCGAGATGCGGACCTGAACCTTGGCGGCGTCCTTCTGCAGGTCGATGCCGTAAGGCGTGACCACGCGGCCCTCGGGGTTCTGCGCGTCCACCCCGACCTTGACCTTGGAGCCGGGCACCAGCACGCCCTTGCCGATCATGGCCACGGCGCTCATCGATTGCGACACGTCGATCTGGCCGCCGATCGACAGCAGCGTGTTCTTCAGGTTGGTGATGCCTTCGACCGTCGAGATCTGCGCCAGCTGGGACGTCAGTTCGGCGTTCTGCATCGGGTTCAGCGGATCCTGGTTCTTCATCTGCGTGATCAGCAGCTTGAGGAACTGATCCTGCAGGCCCTTGGCGGTGTTCAGGCCACTGGCGCCGGTCTGCGCCAGGCCCAGCCCGGTCTTGCTGGTGGATTGGTCGATTACGGTCATGAACTCGTTCTCTGGTTATCCCGCGCGGGCGGCGCGGCGCGCGGAAATGGGGGATCAGGATTGGCCGATGGTCAGCGTTTTCTGCATCAGGCTCTTGGCGGTGTTGAGCACCTCCACGTTGGCCTGATAGGAACGCGACGCCGCGATCATGTTCACCGTCTCGGCCACCGGATCCACGTTGGGCATGCTGACGTAGCCCTGCGGATTGGCCATCGGATGCTTGGGGTCGTAGACCATCTTGAGCGGCGACGGGTCCTGGACCACGCCAGCCACGCGCACGCCGCCGATTTCCTGCCCCAGCGCCTGGTTCGGCGCCGGATCGACCTGAAACACGACCTGGCGGGCGCGGTACGGCTGGCCGTCGGGACCGACGACGCTGTCGGCGTTGGCCATATTGCTGGCGGCCACGTTCATGCGCTGCGACTGCGCGTTGAGCGCCGAACCGGCGATGTTGAAAATGCTCAGCAAGGACATTGCCCAATGCTCCCTTAATAAATCAGTAGACCAACATACCCGCGACATACATCACAGGTCTCGCTCCATCCAGGCCACGCGGTGCCGGCTTTGCCGGTCCGCCGTGGTGCCCCCTGGAGGGGGAAGCGCGAAGCGCTTCGGGGGTGGGCTTCACCCCTAGTCTTGAATGGCGGCCATCATGCCCTTGATGCGGCTGGACAGGATCTGCATGCTGCTTTGGTAGTGCAAGGTGTTGTCGGCGAACTGCACGCGCTCCACGTCCATTTCCACGGTGTTGCCGTCCATGCTGGGCTGGTACGGCAGCCGGTACAGCAGGTCGGTCGGGCCCTGCGAGACAGCCTTGGCCGGGATGTGGCGGGCCGAGGTCAGCGTCAGCGAGGTGTCGGCCAGGCGCTTGCTGCCTTCCATGGCGGTCTGCATCGCCGTGCGGAAGTCGAAGTCGCGCGCCTTGTAGTTCGGCGTATCGGCGTTGGCGATGTTGGAGGACAGCACTTCCTGTCGCTGCGCGCGTAGCGACAGCGATTGCTGGAAGAAGCGGAAATCCTCGTTGAGCCTGTCTAGCATCGGAGTGCCTTGTGGAGTGCGTGGCGGTACGGATCTGAAAACAGCCAGGGACGAGGCACGGGCCTTTATCCCATTGAATGACGGCATCATAGGGTCGGGCTGGCCGCCACAATCAGCCAAATAACCCGCCATTTCTCACGCAATTCACGTATTGCCCGGCGAGGCCCGCCTCTACAATGTGCCCATGACGACTCGCTCCCGCCTCGCCGCCCATGCGCTCACCCTCGGCCTGCTGCTGCCGGGGTCCGTGGCCGTGGTCCAGGCACAGGAAGCGGCCTTCCAGGCGCCCGAGGCGATCGCGGCAACCGCGCTGTCGTATCTGCGGGAGCAGCTCTCGGCCCTGCCCGGCCAGCCGTCCATCACCATCGACCCGCCCCGCAACGAGCGCCTGACGCCTTGCGATGTCATGTCCCCGTTTTTGCCGTCCGGCATGAAGCCGCGCTCCCGGATGACCGTGGGCATCCGCTGCACCGCGCCCAAAGCCTGGACCGCCTATGTCCAGGCCAGCGTCAGCGTGCCGGGCCAATACTACGTCGCCTCGCGCACCATCGCGGCCGGCCAGGCATTGACCCCGGCCGACCTGGCGCCGCGCGACGGCGACCTGGTCGCCCTGCCCCCGGGCGCGATCACCGACCCGGACACGGTGGCCGGCATGACGGCGGCCTATCGGATCACCGCCGGCCAGCCGATCAAGGGCGCCGCCCTGCGCAACGCCCAGTCCGTGGTGCGCGGCAGCAACGTCCGGATCAACGCCGTCGGCAAGGGTTTCATGGTCAGCAGCGAGGGCCAGGCGCTGGACAACGCCGCGCCGGGCGCCACCGTGCAGGTGCGGATGCCCAGCGGGCAGGTGGTCAGCGGCGTGGTCCGCAATGCCGGGCTGGTTGAAATGCACTTGTAGGCAAGGATTGCAGGGAATGTTACATATCGCGTTGCGCCGGCGGGCCGGCTACCCTAAAGTTCCTTCCGGCCCTGTCGTTACAGAGGCATGAGTAGGCGGAACCGTCGCGAATCGACCCGGGACGCCCTGCGGAGATCATCTTGAAAATCAACTCGACCACCAACCGGCCCATTTCGGCCGACGCCGTCGGCGCCCGCCCCGAATCCGCGGCCGCGCAGGCCTACGGCGCCGTTGCCGGCGGCAGCGCCAGCAGCTCGCAAGTCGCGCTCAGCTCGGCGTCGCGCAAGCTGCTCGCGCTGCAGGAAGGATCGAATGACATCAACGTCGAACGCGTGGCCGCCATTCGCGCCGCCATCGCGTCGGGACAGCTGAAGATCGACACAGGCCGCATCGCCGACAGCCTGATCGCCAGCGCCCGCGACCTGCTGAAATAGCCTCTCTCTTCACGTCCGCCATCCTGACATCATGAGCACCGTCGAATCCCTGCAAGCCTGCATGAAGCAGGAAGACGCATTGATCACCGAGTTCGCCGCCATCCTGGAGGCTGAAACCGAGGTGCTGGTGGGTCCTGGAGACATCGACGCGCTGCATGACATCACCGAGCGCAAGAGCGGCATCGCCCACAAACTGGTGGAATTGAGCCAGAAGCGCGATGCCTTGCTGGCCGAGATCGGCCTGCCCGCAGGCCATGCCGGCACCGAGCAGGCCGCCGCGCAGCACCCGCAACTGGCGGGCGTATGGCAGGCCCTGCTGAGCAAGTCGGAGTCCGCCAATGAAATCAATCTGCGCAATGGCGCCCTGATCGACGTGCACCTGCGCTATACCCAGCAGTCGCTGGACGCGCTGCGCGGACTGGGCGGCGGGCCGGCCAGCACCTCGACCTACGACGCCCAGGGCCGCGGCACGCGCAGCGCCCCGGGCCGCAAGCCCATCGTCGCCGGCTGAACGCCGGGAGCGACGCACCCCTTCCTTTTTCCCTGCCTCATTGCCAACGGCGCGCCTCAGCCGCCGTCGGCCATCTCCAGCATCGCGTACATCTTCAGGAGCGCCACCGGCAGCATGCGGCCGGTCAGCTTGACGCGATCCACGCCCGCCACGCCCGACAAGGGCCCCCTGACCACCTCCGCCGCCGGCGAATGCGCCAACTGCCAGCAGGCGGCGGCCAATTGGCCGGCCATCAAGGCCTGGCGCGCCAGCGCATGGGCGCCATCGACGGCCGGCAAGGCCTGCCAGGCATTGGCCATGTAGCGGAAACCGGCCTTGGCCTCGTCCTGCAGCACCAGCCACCGCGCGACCGTGCCGGCATCGGCCTGCGAAGCCGGCAGATTGGTCAGGCCGAAGAACTGCGCCGCCACCTCGCCGCTGACCGTATCGATCAAGCGCGCGCACACCAGTCGCATCGCAGATTCGCCGGCCCGGCCCGGCAACCCGATCTCGGTGCCCGAGGCCCAGAGCGCCAGCGGCGCCGCGCGGCCGCCGGCCACCGGACGCAGGCCCGGCATGTCGCCGGGCTGCCCGACCGGCAGATAGCCCACACTCTTGCCCACGGCATTCAGATTGGTCGGACACTCGTCCTGGATCACGCGCAGGCCGCCCGGACTGCGAGCCACCCAGGACACGCCCTGTTCCGTGAGCGCCGACCAGAGCGCCGAGGTGCCCGCCTCCAGCATGTGCACCAGCGGCACCTGGCCCAGCTGCCCGCCCAGCCAGCGCACGCGCGCCTCCAGCGCCGCGGCCGGATCCGGCTGCGCGGCCGCGCCCGGCGCGAACGAGGACAGCATGCCGTGGGCCAGCGCCAGCTGCTGCGCCGGCGCAGCCAGCGCGGCGCCCCGATCGCTCATCAGCATGGAACCCAGCAGCGTGCCTCCCGGCAGGTTGTCGCCCTTCATGCCGACCTTGCCGTGCATCACCAGCAGATGCCGCCCGCAGACGGCGGAGAATTCGCGCCGCGCCATCGCCAGCGGCTCGTCGGCCAGGGCCGACAGGCTGGAACCCGCGCCGTCGCTGACATACTCGCGCCAGGACGCGCGCGCCCGGGCGCAGGCCAGATCGCTGTCCAGCCAGTTCAGCGTGTCGTCCAGATTCTGCGCCGCCTCCACCGCCGCGGCCCCGCCCTGCGGCCGCAGGATGGCCGAGGCCAGCAACTGCCGACGCCGCGCCGGGTCGACGGCCGGCGTTTCCTTGGCCGAGGACCACAGCGACGCCAGGTCCGCCTCGCTCGGGGTGTAGAGCGCGCGAGCGCGCTCCACCATGGCGAAGGCGCGATCGATCAACGCGTCGGGGCGCGCCAGCTCCAGGTGCTCGGGCACCTTCTGGCCGACCGACATGTAATGGATCGGCAGACGGTGGCGGATGGCCGTGTCCAGCGCCGCGCCCAGGCGCGAGGCTTCGTCCAGCTTGGTGATGATGCAGCCGGCCACGTCCTCGCCCACGCCATTGCGGTAGGCGTGCGCCACCTCGTCCAGCGTGTCGCCCTGGCTGGCGGCGTTGAGCACCAGCAGGCGGCGCACCGTCTTGCCGGCGTCGCACAGCATCGCGGCCTGCTCGGCCACATGGCGATCGCGCTGGCTGATGCCGGTGGTGTCGATCAGCACGATCTTGCGGCTGCCCAGCTCGGCCAGCAGGCGACGCAGCTCGCCGGCGTCGCGCACCGAATGCGTGGGCACGCCCATGAGGCGGCCGTAGATCTGCAACTGCTCCAGCGCGCCGATCCGGAAATTGTCCGTCGTCAGCATGGCGACCTGGTCGCGGCCCTCGCGCGCGACGCAGCGCGCGGCCAGCTTCGCCAGGGTGGTGGTCTTGCCCACGCCGGTGGGACCGACCAGCGCATACACGCCTCCGCTCAGGAACGTATCCTCCGAGCCCAGCACCGGCAGGTGCGTGACCAGTTCGTTGCGCGCCCAGGCCAGCGCGGCGTCGGCGTCCAGCCCCTCGGGCATGCGCTCGACCAGCGTGCGGACCAGCTTGGTGCTGAAACCCGCGTCCAACAGACTACGGAACAGCGCCGCGCCGGCCGGCTCGCGGCCGGGCCCCTGGCGGCCGCCCCAGAGCAGGCCGTCCATGCGGCTTTCCAGCGCGCCGCGCAAGGCGCTGATCGCATTCTGCAGGCCGGCGGCCGTGTCGGCGGGCAAGGTCCCCGGCGGCAACGCCAGTCCCTGCGGCATCGGCGCATCGGGCATGCGCGCCATGGGCGCGGCGGGCGGCCGGGGA
>NZ_JBICCO010000121.1:0-17529 GCF_043119405.1 Achromobacter sp. 413638 | reverse complement strand
CCGGTGTTTTGGGGGGGCCCGTTATCTTAACATCGGGGGGTTGGGGGGGGCGCCCGCCCGCCCCCCCCCCGATCGCCATACTGGGAGGAAGGGCCATGGCCACGGTGCGCTTGCTGTCGGACGAGGAAGTCCGCGCGATTCCCGAGGCGTGGGCGGTGTTCGAGGACATCCGCGCCACGCGCAAATCCGATTTCGTCAACAACTTCTGGCGCGCCCTGGCTAACGATCCGCCGCAGCTGCGGCGGGTCTGGGAACAGCTCAAGCAGGTCATGATGGCGGACGGCGAGCTGTCGCCGCTGGTGCGCGAGCTGATCTACATCGCCGTGTCAACGGCCAATGGCTGCGGCTACTGCATCCATTCCCATACGGCGGCGGCCAGGGCCAAGGGCATGACCGACGGCCAGCACGCCGAGCTGCTGGCCGTGATCGGCATGGCGGCCCAGACCAATGCGCTGGTCACGTCCATGCAGGTGCCGGTGGACGAGGCTTTCCTGGTCAAATAGGCGGCGTCATGGCGCTGATCCCGTTGTTTCCGCTATCGCGCGCGCTGTTTCCGGGCGGCGTGCTGCACTTGCGCGTGTTCGAGGTGCGCTACCTGGACATGGTGCGCCGCTGCATCGCCGACGGCACCGGCTTTGGCGTGGTGGCGCTGCTGTCGGGCAACGAGGTCCGCAGCCCCGAGGGCCAGGAGACGCTGGCGCCGGTGGGCACGATGGCGCGCATCGAATCCTGGGACGCGCCGATGCCCGCGCTGCTGGCGCTGCGCTGCGTGGGCGCGGGCCGATTCCGGCTGCATGCCAGCCAGCTGGCAAAATACGGGCTTTGGATGGGCGAGGCCGAGGCCATCGCCGACGACCCGCCGGCCGAGGTGCCGGCGGACCTGCAGGATTGCGCCGACGCGCTGGGCAGGCTGATCGCGGGCTGGCAGCGCGAGGGCGTGCCGGCCGAGCACATGCCGCTGGCGCCGCCGTTCCGGCTGGACGACTGCGGCTGGGTGGCCGACCGCTGGTGCGAGCTGCTGCCGCTGCCGGCGGCCGAGCAGGCCCGGCTGCTGGCGCTGTCCGACCCCGTGGCGCGCCTGGCCGCCGTGCGGCAGGCGCTGCGGGACGCGAGCTGAAATTTTTCTTGGATGTTATGGAAATCAGAATTGACGAGGGCCTGCGGGCCTATATCGACCCCTTGACCGAAGACGAGTCCGCCGCGCTGGAACGCAGCCTGCTGGCCGAAGGCTGCCGGGACGCGCTGGTGCTGTGGGGCGACCTGCTGATCGACGGGCACAACCGCTACGCGCTGTGCAGGAAACACAATATTCCGTTCGAGACGCGCCAGAACACCAGCTTCAAGTCCATCGAGGACGTGTATCTCTGGATGATCGAGAACCACTTGGGCCGGCGCAGCGTGTCGGACTTCCAGCGCGGCGTGCTGGCGCTGCGCAAGCGCGAGATCCTGCAATCGCGCAGCACGCCGCCCTGGGACGAGGGCGTGCGGGCGGAAGGCGATGAGTCCGTGCCGACCGTCGCGAGCCATGCCGGCGGTTACGCCGAGGGTGACGGCGCGGGTCCCAAGCCCGTCGTGATGTCCCAGGCCCAGGGCCGCGCCGAGCTGTCGCGCCAGGCGCTGGCGCGCGCGGCGCGCATCAGTAGCAGCACGCTGGGCCAGATCGAGAAGATCCAGAAGGAAGCCGCGCCGGAACTGGTGCGGGCCGTCAAGGCCGGCGAGATCTCCATCAACGCGGCCGCCGCCGTGGCCTCGCTGCCGCAGGAACGCCAGGCCGCCGCGGCCACGGCCGGACGCAAGGAACTGCGCGAGGCCGCCCGCGAAGCCCGCCAGGCCAAGGCCCCGCCGCCGCGCGAGGCGCCGCCCGAGGTGCCGGTGGAAGAGATCGAGGATCTGCCCGCCGAAGTCACGCGCCTGCGCGCGGTGCTGGCGCGCGTGACCGAGGAGCGCGATCAGTTGAAGAAGAAGGTGGCGAACCTGACGGTGGCGCTGTCCGAGGCGCGCAAGGCGGGTGGTGGGGATGATTGAGCGGGGTGGGGATTCCAGGGGGAGGGAGGCCGCTGCGCGGAACCCTTTTTTTGACGGCTGATTAAATGCCAATGGAATCAATGGCTTGTAAATGAGCTTGGGATTTGGGTGTTTAATGCGTGAGGCGTTGTTTTTTCTTTGAAATCAAATGGCTGTGTGGATTTAGGCACAGTTCTCTGCCGAGTAGGCAGCTTAGAAAGAACCGCCCGGGCTCATCTATCAGGCGTTCCCGTTCTCTGCCGAGTAGGCAGCTTAGAAAAACTCGCCACTATGGGTCTACATCGACAACCAGTTCTCTGCCGAGTAGGCAGCTTAGAAAAGTGAGCGCGAGCAGACCAGCGGCCTGTTGCAGTTCTCTGCCGAGTAGGCAGCTTAGAAAAAGGCGCGATTCCTCGGTCAATTGGCGCAGGAGTTCTCTGCCGAGTAGGCAGCTTAGAAAATCACGACCACACTAAAGAGCTGCGCGCCGCCGTTCTCTGCCGAGTAGGCAGCTTAGAAAATCTCGAATTCCACCACCTCGGCCGTTTCCAGCGTTCTCTGCCGAGTAGGCAGCTTAGAAAAATCTGCTTCGCTACGACATCTTGCGGCAGCGGTTCTCTGCCGAGTAGGCAGCTTAGAAAATCATCGGCACGACGCTGTAGCCGATGAGGCCGCGTACGCTGCCGAACAGGCAGTTTCAACCATGCCGAGTAACAGCTGTTCCCCGGCATGACCATCCCCGGCATCTCACCCGCAACGGATCGCCGTCATCACATCCTTGTCATCGACGATCAGGTTCAACCGGGTGTCGTTGTATTCCATCGTGACCAGCTGGCCGGGCCGCAGCATGCGGGCGGTCTGGCTGCCGCTGCGCGAGCGCAGGTCTTCCAGCACGGCAGGGGTGGCTTTCTTGCCGATCTCGGATTGCAGGGCGCTGGCGTCGCAGGTCTTGCCGGACGGGCCGCTGGCCATCGGGCTGTAGCTGGATCCTGACGAGGTTCCGCTGCTGGCGGCGGGCGCGCTGGAGCTGGTATCCGAGGACGGGCTGGACGAGGAGCGGGGCGCGCCGGTGTTGGCGCAGGCGCTCAGCGTGGCGGCCAGCAGGACGGGAATCAGCTTGCGGATCATAGAGGGCTCCTTGCTACTACATGAACTACGCGAAAATGCCGCGCGGACCGGGATGCATGTCGGGTCCGCGCGAGAAAACATGATAGACCAGACAGAGACGGGCCGCCTCAATGGAAGTTCCGGCTCTGCGTGCTCAGTCCGCCCAGCAGATCGGACATATCCACCAGCCGCTGCGCGATCAGGTGGCGCACGCCGTCCACGTTCTGCCAGGCGCCATAGACGCCCAGCAGGCTGGAGCCGAGCAGCTCGCGGCGCTGGCGCTCGATCAGCTCGGTGCGCACCACCACGTTGACCGGGCCGGTCTCGTCCTCCAGCGTCACGAAGATCACGCCCTTGGCGGTCTGCGGCCGTTGCCGCACGGTGACGATGCCGCAGGCGCGCGCCACGCGCCGGTGCGGATAGGTGTTGAGCACGGCGGCGGGCTGGAAGTTGCGCGCGGCCAGTTGCGGGCGCAGCAGGGCCACCGGATGGCTGCGCAGGGTCAGCCCGACGCTGCGGTAGTCGGCGGCCACCGATTGACCTTCGTCCGGCGCGCTTAGCGCCGGGGCCTGGACGTCATGGATGGCGGCGTGCCTGAGCAGGTCGCGGCTGCTGGCGCTGGCGGCGGCTTCCCAGCTGGCCTGGCGGCGGTGGCCGGCCAGTGTGCGCAGCGCGTCGCCGGCGGCCAGCGCGTTCAGTTCGTGCCGCGTGAGCGCGGCGCGGCGCGCCAGGTCGCCGGTGTCGGCATAGGGCGCCTGCGCGCGCGCGGCCTCGATGCGCCGGGCGGCTTCCTCGCGCAGGCCCTGAACCAGGCTCAGGCCCAGGCGCACGGCGGGGCGCGGCTCGCCGGCGGGCGGCGCGTGGGGATGGGCCCGGCGCGGGGTGGCGAGAGCCTCGGGCGGCGGCGTTTCCAGCGCCGAGTCCCAGCCGCTGTGCATCACGTCGGGCGGCAGCACGCGCACGCCATGGCGACGGGCGTCCTGCACCAACTGGGCCGGCGCGTAGAAACCCATGGGCTGGGAATTGAGCAGGGCGGCCAGGAAGGCCTCGGGCTCGTGGCGCTTGAGCCAGGAGCTGGCGTAGGCCAGCAGCGCGAAGCTGGCGGCGTGGCTTTCGGGAAAGCCGTATTCGCCGAAGCCCTCGATCTGGCGGAACAGCGCTTCGGCGAAGTCCAGCGTGTAGCCGTGGGCCAGCAGGCCGCCGACCAGCTTGACGCGGTATTTGTCGACGCCGCCCTTGCGCTTCCAGGCGGCCATGGAGCGGCGCAACTGGTCGGCGTCGCCGGGCGTGAAGCCGGCCGCCACCACGGCGATCTGCATGACCTGTTCCTGGAAGATCGGCACGCCCATGGTGCGCGAGAGCACGTTGCGCACCTTTTCGCTGGGATAGGTTTCGTCTTCCTTGCCCTGGCGTCGGCGCAGGTAGGGATGCACCATGCCGCCCTGGATCGGCCCCGGCCGCACGATGGCCACCTGCACCACCAGGTCGTAATACTTGCGCGGCCGCAGCCGGGGCAGCATGCTCATCTGCGCGCGCGACTCGATCTGGAACACGCCGATGGTGTCGGCGTCGCAGATCATGTCGTAGGTCGGATCGTCGCCTGGCGGGATGTCCTGCAGCCGCAGCGGCGCGCCGCGACGCTGGCCGGCCAGCTCCAGCGTGCGGCGCAGCGCCGACAGCATGCCCAGCGCCAGCACGTCGACCTTCAGCAGCTTGAGCGCGTCCAGGTCGTCCTTGTCCCACTGCACCACGCTGCGGTCGGGCATGGCGGCGTTCTCGATCGGCACCAGGCGCGAGAGCTTGCCGCGCGAGATCACGAAGCCGCCCGGGTGCTGCGACAGGTGGCGCGGAAAGCCCATCAGCGTCTGCGCCAGCCAGGCCCATTGCCGCGCCACGCGCGAGTCCGGGTCCAGCCCGCAGGCGCCCAGCGTGCGCAGCATTTCCTTCTTGCCGTCCCACCACTGGTGCGCGCGCGCCACCGCGTCGATCACGCCGTTGTCCACGCCAAGCGCGCGGCCGGTGTCGCGCAGCACGCTGCGCGGTCGATAAGAGATGACCACCGCGGTCAGCGCGGCGCGGTCGCGGCCATACTTGTCGTAGATGTACTGGATCACTTCCTCGCGGCGCTGGTGCTCGAAGTCCACGTCGATGTCGGGCGGTTCGTTGCGCTCCTTGCTGATGAAGCGCTCGAACAGCGCGTGGCCGCGTATCGGGTCGACCTCGGTGATGCCCAGGCAGTAGCAGACGGCCGAGTTGGCGGCCGAGCCCCGACCCTGGCACAGGATGCCCTGGCCGCGCGCGAACTGGACGATGTCGTAGACGGTCAGGAAATACGCCTCGTATTGCAGGTCGCGGATCAGGCCCAGCTCTTTCTCGATCTGGGTGGCGATCGCCTCGGGCACGCCCTGCGGGAAGCGGCGCGCGGCGCCGGCCTGCGTCTCCTGGCGCAGGTAGGTGGCGGGCGTGTGGCCCGGTGGCACGATCTCGTCCGGATACTCGTAGCGCAGCTCGTCCAGCGAGAAGCCGCAGCGCCGCGCCACCGCCAGCGTCTGCGCCAGCGCCTCGGGCGGGTACAGGCTGGCCAGCCGCATGCGCGTGCGCAGGTGGCGCTCGGCGTTGCCGGCTAGCGCGTAGCCGCAGCGCGACACCGGCTGGTGGCTGCGGATGCCGGCCAGCGTGTCGTGCAGCGGCTGGCGCGAGCGCAGGTGCATCTGGACCTGGCCCAGCGCCACCAGCGGCAGCCCGGCTTCCCGCGCGGCCGCCACGGTGGCGTCGCGGTGCAGATCCTCGCGGGAACGGTGCAGCAGGGTCAGCCCGACCCAGGCGCGGCGCGGGAACACGCGCGCCAGCCAGCGCGCCTGCTCGGCGACGCGGGCGGCGTCGGCGCCGTACTCGGGCGTCAGGATGGCCAGGCATTCGGGCAGGCCGCGCAGGTGCGCGCAGCCGGGCGGCGGATCGGTGAAGTCCTCGGGCGCCAGCCGGTACTCGCCCTTGGGCGCGCGCGAGCGCGCCAGCGTGATCAGCTCGGACAGGTTGCCGTAGCCCTCGCGCGTCTGCGCCAGCAGGGTCAGGCCCAGCGGCGCCGCGTCGGGCGCGGCGCGCAGCTGGAAGCAGGCGCCGATGAGCAGCGGCAGGTTGAGCTTCTTTGCCTCCATGTGCGCGCGCACCACGCCGGCCAGGCTGCACTCGTCGGTGATGGCCAGGGCTGCATAGCCCAGCTCGGCGGCGCGGGCGGCCAGCTCTTCCGGATGCGAGGCGCCTTGCAGGAACGAGAAATTGCTCTGGCAGTGCAGCTCGGCGTAGCCGGGCAGCAGGGCCAGGAGTTCCGGGGCGTCGGCGGGATCGTCGGTCGGGCGCATGGGACGGATGCAGGGGGCAGAACGGCGGGCCGGCGTCAGGCGTACAGCCCGTGCAGGAACCAGCGCGCGTGCTCGGCGTCGCGCTCGCGGTAGATCCAGTAGCGCGCGGCGGCTTCGTCCTCGGCGACGAAGTAGTCGCGCACGGTCAGCTGCGGATCCCACCAGCCGCTCTCGATGCGCTCGGGACCGCGCATCAGCCGCAGCGCCTGGCCCCGATACTGCGGGCGGTCGCCGGCCAGGCGCAGCGGCTGCGGCGGATCCAGCAGCCAGAAGGGACGGTCCAGCAGCGCCGGCAGCGGCTCGGCGCCGGCGGGCGCTTGCAGCGCGTCGCCCCAGGCATTGGCGGCCTCGGGCCTGTGATCGGCCTGGGGCCGGGCGCGGCGCACGCGTTCGCGGCCCAGCCGTGCGCTGAGCAGGTCCAGCAGCCGCGCCTGGTCCTCGGCGGTGCCGCCGGGTTCGGGAAACAGCGTGGCGCTGGCGGCGGGCTGGGCCACGGTCTCGGGCGCCAACAGGGCCACGGCGATGACCGGGTCGGTCAGCGTCATGCGGCCCAGCTTCTCGCGCAGCAGGCCGAGGATCTGCGCCGGCTGCCAGGCTGGTTGCGACAGCGCCAGTTCCAGCTCGGTGGGCGGGCGCGCGCGGCGGCCGCGCTCGTGCTCCAGGCTGAGCGTGATCTTGCGCACCGCCAGCTGGCTCGCGGCCAGCCAGCCGCCCAGCTGTTCGGCCAGCCGTCGGGCCACGGCCAGCACCGCGTCGGTGTGCTCCAGGTATTCCATCAGCTCGATGCGGCGGGCGAAGCGCGCCGGCGGCTCGATCCAGCGCTGCGGCTCGGGCGCCAGACCATAGGCGGCGTCCAGCGCCGCCAGCAGTTCGGGCGCGCTGCGCCGCTGCAGGCCGGCGCGCGGCAGGGCGCGCAGGTCGCCCAGCGTGGCGCAGCCGATGTCCTGCAGCCAGTCCAGGCGCGGCCGCGCCGGGGGCAGCAGGGCCAGCGGCAGCGCGTCGAGCCTGCGAACGAGCGTGGGCAGGGTCAGCACCCGCCGGCAGGCGCGCCGTTCGCGGCGCTGCGCCAGCAGCCAGGCGCCGGCGGCGGTGGGCGCCATGCCCAGCGACACCCGCAAGTCCAGCGCCCGCAACGTGGCGGCGACCCGGCGCGCCAGTGCGCGCGGGCCACGGAAGAATTGCAGGCTGGCGCCCACGCCCAGCAGCACGGTGGCCTCGTCGGCCAGCGCGACCTCGGGCGTGTATTGCAGCAGGGCCAGCGCCGCGCCCTGCAGCGCGTCGGCCTCGGCCTGCGGACTGCGCGGCAGCAGCTCGACCTGGGGCGCGATGGCGGCGGCGCCGGCGCGCCGCATGTCCAGCCGCACGCCCGCAAGGCGCGCGGCCGGGGTCAGGGCGATCACGCGCTCCTGCTCCAGCACGGCGTACGCCTGGGCGTCGTCAGGCCAGTGCGGGCGTATGGCGTCCAGCGGCAGGCAGCGCAGGCAGGCGGCGATCCAGAGGCGCATGGCGGGCGGGTGTTTCGAAGGCGCCGGGCTCCAGGCCCACGTGCAGCGGCGTATCGCAGGCAGGCCCCCGGCGCTTGAGGATATGGACGGACAGTCCGCCCGGCGCGGGCGCCAGCGCCAGCCGCAAGGGGGCGGGCGTGGCGTGGGCGGCGGCGGCGGACGGACGCAGGGCGACGAACAGCAGGTCGCTGGCCTGGGCCGCCAGATGCAGCCGGCGCAGCGATTCGGGGCGGACCTGGGGCAGCCAGCAGAGCAGGGCGCCGCAGCTGCCGTTCCTGAGGATCTGCTCGGCGGCCCAGAGCGCGTCTGCCGGTTTTTCAGGGCAGACCCAGAGCAACTGCCGGGGATCCAGCCGCCAGCTCATCCAGCTGACGATATTGGGCGCGTGCGGCGGCTGCACCAGCGCGATCGGACGCCGCGTCTCCAGCTGGGACAGGGCCGGGCGCAGCAGGCGGATCTCGCCCACGCCGGGATGCGGAGACAGCAGCTCGACCAGGCTGCCCATCGGCCAACCGCCATCCGGCAGCTCGGCCGACAGCGCCGCATGTCCGGTCGGCAGGCAGCGCGCCGCCCCGCGCGCCAGCTGGGTGGCGCGCCACAAGGCGGGATGGATGCGTTCGGGGGACTGCATGGCGGGGTGGCCGAGGGGCGCGGCGGGTTGCTGTTTATTACTGTATAAATATACAGCATATGGCGTCGGTCAGACGTAACCTGATGCGATTGAATCTGGATGGCCGATTGCCTATGATCCCTAGGAATCCGACGAGTAACAGACCATGCGACCATCCCTAGTGCTCGATTTGAAGCGAAGCGCGGTACGCGAGGCGGCAAGCCGCTACCGCACCGAGAACGTGCGCGTCTTCGGCTCGGCGTTGTACGGCACCGACCAGGAAGGCAGCGATCTGGATTTACTGGTCGACGCGTTGCCCGGCGCCACGCTGTTTGACCTGGGCGGCCTGCAGGATGAGCTGGAGATGTTGCTCGGCATCCACGTCGATCTGCTGACACCGGCGGATTTGCCTGCGGCATTCCGCGAACAGGTGCTTGCGGAAGCGCGGCCGGTATGAGCGTGAATCGCCTGTCCGACTACCTGGACCATATCCGCCAGGCTGCGGTCGACGCCCGTAGTTTCGTACAGGGAATGACCAAGAGCGATTTCCTTGCGGACAGACGCACCCAGCAAGCCGTCATCATGAGCCTGGTCATCATTGGCGAGGCGGCCACGAAAATCATGGACCGTCACGCCGATTTCGTCCTGGCCCAGCCGGATGTGCCTTGGCGCAGCATGCGTGGGATGCGCAACCGTGTCGCGCACGGTTATTTCGATATCAATCTGGATGTAGTCTGGGAAACCGTGCGGACGGCGTTGCCGGCGCTGCTGGCAGACTTGCCGGGACCGGACGAACTTTCCTGACGCGTCTCTATTTACTGACGCGCCTCTATCCGACCCTCCTGAGCTGCTCGATCGCCGCCGGATTCTCCAGCGTGGAAATGTCCTGCGTGATCGGATCGTCGTTGGCGATCGCGCGCAGCAGGCGGCGCATGATCTTGCCGGAGCGCGTCTTGGGCAGGCTGCCGGCGTAGCGGATCTCCCTGGGCTTGGCGATGGGTCCGATCTCGCGCGCGATCCAGGCGCGCAGCTCGGCGGAGATCCGCGCGGCGGCCGCGTCGTCGGGCGGGCCGCCCTTGGGCACGACGAAGGCGACGATGGCCTCGCCGGTCAGCGCGTCGTGGCGGCCGACCACGGCGGCCTCGGCCACTTCCGGGTGCGCGACCAGCGCCGACTCGACCGCCATGGTGCCCAGGCGGTGCCCGGATACGTTCAGCACGTCGTCGATCCGGCCCGTGATCGTGTAGTAGCCGGTGGCCGGGTCGCGCAGGGCGCCGTCGCCGGCCAGGTAGGTCTTGCCGCCCAGCTCGGCTGGGAAATAAGTCTGCAGGAAACGCGCGTCGTCGCCCCAGAGGGTGCGCAGCATGGCGGGCCAGGGGCGCGTGAACACCAGCGAGCCGCCTTGCCCGTCCGGCGTTTCGCGGCCGGTCTCGTCGACGATGCGCGCGCCGATGCCGGGCAGGGGCAGCGTGCAGGATCCGGGCGCGAGCGGGGTGGCGCCGGGCAGCGGAGCGATCAGCGGGCCGCCGGTCTCGGTCTGCCACCAGGTGTCGACGACCGCGCAGCGGCCCTTGCCGACTTCCTCGTGATACCAGCGCCAGACCGTCGGGTTGATGGGCTCGCCGGCCGTGCCGAGCACGCGCAAGGTGTCCAGCCCGTAGTGCCGGGGATGCGCGTGCGGATGTTCGTGCGCGCCCTTGATCAGCGCGCGGATCGCGGTCGGCGCGGTGTAGAAGATGGACACCCGGTGCCGGTCGATCATGCGCCAGAAGCGGCCCGGATCGGGGTGCGTGGGCAGGCCTTCATAGACGAGCTGGGTCGTGCCGCAGAGCAGCGGGGCGTAGGCGACGTAGGTGTGGCCGGTGATCCAGCCGATGTCGGCGGTGCACCAGAATACGTCCTCGGGCTTCAGGTCGAAGGTCCAGCGCAAGGTCTGCGCGGCCCACAGCAGATAGCCGGCCGTGGCGTGCTGCACGCCCTTGGGCTTGCCGGTGGAGCCGGAGGTGTAGAGCACGAACAGCGGATGCTCCGCGTCCACCCATTCGGGCTCGCAGTGTTCGGGCTGGGCGCCGGCGGCTTCGTGCAGCCAGGCGTCGCGCGCCGCGTCCCAGTCGATCCCGGCGCCGGTGCGACGGTACACGAACACGCGGCGCACGCCGTCGCAGCCGCCCATGGCCAGCGCTTCGTCGGCGATGCGCTTGAGCGGCAGCGTCTTGCCGCCGCGCACCTGCTCGTCCGCGGTGATCAGCAGGCGGGCGCCGATGTCGACGATGCGTTCGTTCAGCGACTTGGCCGAGAAGCCGCCGAAGACCACCGAGTGGATCGCGCCGATCCGATTGCAGGCCTGCATGGCGACGATGGCCTCGACCGACATGGGCAGGTAGATCGCCACCCGGTCGCCGCGCTGGATGCCGCAGGCCTTCATGGCGTTGGCCAGTTGGCAGACGCGCGCCAGCAGGGCGCGGTAGCTGATCGGTGTCACCGCGCCGTCGTCGGCTTCGAAGACAATGGCGGTGCGCTCGCCCAGCCCGCTGGCGACGTGCCGGTCCAGGCAATTGAAGGACGCATTGAGCCGGCCGTCGCCGAACCAGCGGTAAAAGGGCGCATGAGAATCGTCCAGCACCTGGGTGAACGGCTTGCGCCAAGCCAGCGTCTCGCGCGCCAGGCGCGCCCAGAATCCCGCGTTGTCCCGTTCGGCCTCGTCGACCAGCGCCCGGTAGGCGTCCATGCCGGCGATGTTGGCGGCGGCCGCGACACGGGGTGCTGGCGCGATCAGTTCCTGCGCGGCTCCGGCGGGCGAGGCCGGGGCTGCATCGGGGCCGCTGTCGCGGGCGGTGGCGTGCTTCATGTCCGATCTCCTGGTGTCTGCGTCCGGGCGTCTGGCCGCCCGGCGTCGTTGCGTGAGGGGTCAGCCGGCGGCCAGCAGTTGTCCGGCCGCGTCCAGCAGCAGGTCGCAATGCTCGGTCGAGAACGGCAGGGGCGGACGGATCTTCAGCACATTGCCGGCGGCGGCGCAGGTGCTGACCAGGATGCGGCGCTGGCGCAGGCCGTTCACCAGGCGCAGCGCCTCGCGCGTGTCGGGCGCGCCCGCCTGGTCGACGATCTCGACGCCCAGGTACAGGCCCGCGCCGCGCACGTCGCCGATGCGCGCGTCGGCGCGTTGCAGGCGTTCGAAGCCGTCCTTCAAATACTGGCCGACCTGGGCGGAACGCTCGATCAGCCGCTCGTCGCGGAGCACGTCCAGCACCGCCGAGGCGGCGGCGCAGCAGACCGTGTTGCCGCCGAAGGTGTTGAAGTAGCCCGAGCGCTCGGAGAACGAGGCCATCAGCTCGGGCCGCGCGACCACGGCCGCTATCGGCATGCCGTTGCCCATGGGCTTGCCCATCACCACCAGGTCGGGCGTGATGCCGTGGCGACTGAAGCCCCACATGCCGGCGCCGGTGCGGCCGAAGCCTGGCTGCACCTCGTCGGCGATGTAGACGCCGCCATGGCGCCGCACGGTCTCGGCCGCCGCGCGCAGGAAGCCGGGCGGGTCGGCGTACAGCCCGTCGCTGGAAAAGATCGAATCGAAGATCGCGCCGGCGAAGCGGATGCCGTGCCGGCGCAGGTCGGCGATGGCCTGCTCGATGCCGGCGGCGAAGGACTGGGATACGTCCTCGCCGCTTCGACCCGGCGGGGGCGCGGGCACCGTGCGCACATGGACGCCCAGCGGCACGCCGGGGCCGAAGGCGGGCGTGATCTCGGCCACGGCGGTGGAATGGCCGTGATAGGCGAAGCGCGTCACGATGAAGCCGGCGCCGCCCGTGTGATAGCGCGCCATGCGCAGGGCCAGGTCCACGCTTTCGGTGCCGCTGCTGGTGAAGAGCAGGTTGGACAGGGCCTCGGGAAAGGTCGCCAGCAGCCTTTCGGCATAGGCGTAGACCACCTCGGACAGGTAGCGCGTGTGCGTGTTCAACTGCGCGGCCTGGCGCGCCACGGCGTCGACGACGCGCGGATGGCAGTGTCCGACCGAGGGCACGTTGTTGTAGGCGTCCAGGTAGGCGCGGCCTTCATGGTCGTACAGCCAGACGCCCTCGGCGCGCGTGATGTGGACCGGATCTTCATAGAACAGCGGCACCGCGGCGCCGAAGATCCGCTGGCGGCGTTCGATCAGGCCTCGGATGGTCGGGTCGGCGACGGCCGCCGAGGCGGGGTCGTAGGTGTTCAGCGCGAGCATGCTGTCAGCGGACATGCCAGGTCTCCACAATGAGGGAAAGCAGCGGGGAAGAAGAGCGGGGGGTTCACAGGTCGAGCGCCGGAGGCAGCCGCTGGAAGACGCGCGTCTTGGCCAGCAGGTAGGCGATGCCGGCGGCCAGCCAGACGGTGCCGAGGATCTGGGCCAGCGTGTCCATGTGCGCCCACACGTAGAGGATGATGGCCAGCCCGACGGCGGGCAGCAGCAGGTAGCGCAGGTGCTGCGCGCCGCGAGGCCGGAGGCGGCTGCCGTCGGCCAGCTCGCCGCCGCCGCGCACGTAGTACAGCCAGACGACCGAGATGTTGAGCGCGGCGAAGGCGAACATCGCGCCGTAGTTGACCAGATTGGACAGCGTTTCCATGTTGGCGAAGTTGCCGAGCGCGAACTCGATGGCGCAGATCAGCAGGATGCTCCAGTGTGGTGTGCGCCAGCGCCGGTTGACGCGGGCGAAGACCGCGCGCGGCAGCAGCTCGTCCCGGCCCATGCCGAACAGCAGGCGGGCTCCGGCGGCGGTGGCGACCACGTTGAACACGCCCAGCGCGGTAAGGTAGCCGACCGTGAAGAACACGCTGAAGGCTTCGCCGCCAGTGGCGCGCGACACCTGGAACAGCGTGGTGTTGAGCCAGGCCTCGTCGCCGATGTGCTGGCGCCAGTCGGGGATGGCCAGCATGGCCACGTAGCCGCAGGCGAACATCGTCAGCGTGCCGATGCCCACGCACCAGTAGATGGCGCGGGGAATGTCGCGCTTGGGCCGGCGGGTTTCCTCGGCCAGCGTGGTGATGGCGTCAAAGCCCAGGAAGCTGAAGATGGCCAGCGAGGTGGCGGCCGCCAGGCTGGAGACGCTGTCGAACTGGAACGGTTGCGTGCTCAGCATCGTGCCCACGCCGGCGCCGTCCACGGCCACCGCGCGGCCCCACACCACGATGGAGGACCAGACCACCAGTTCGCCGAACACCAGCAGCCCCAGTCCGAGCCGGGACATGAGCTGCACGCCGAACAGGTTGACCATGCCGGTGCCGACGGAGAACACGCCCAGCAGCACCCAGTAGGGCACCCCAGGGAGATACTGCTGCGCAAAATAGGCGGAGCTGGACGCGGTGACGGTGGGGATGAGGATGTAGTCCAGCGTCAGCACCCAGCCGGACAGGAAGCCGAAGTACGGATTGCAGCCCCGGCCGACGTAGTTGTAGACCGAGCCGGCCAGCGGGAAATTGCGCACCATCACCGCATAGCTGAAGGCGGTGAACAGCATGGCCACGCCGGCCAGCAGGTAGGGCAGGGCGACGGTGCCGCCGGACAGCTTGAGCAGGATGCCGAAGATGATCGCCGGCGCGATCGGCACCATGTAGTTCAGGCCGAACGCGGTGAGCTGCCAGACGTTCATGCTGCGGTCCAGCTCCTGCACATAACCGTACTTCGAGACATCGTGCTCGGCGTCGGCGGACGCCGGATCCAGGGTGGGCGGCATGGGAGCTCCGTGCGGATGCGGATGGGAAGGGCGCCAGGGGCGATGAGCGGCCTCCGGGCCTGGCACGGGCGGCGGGCTACAGCGCCGCCATGCTTTCGGGCAGGGTCTGGCCGCCATCGATCACCAGCGTCTGCCCGGTGATGAAGCCGGCCTCGCGCGAGGCCAGGAACAGCGCCGCCCAGCCGATGTCGCGCACGCTGCCCAGACGCCGCAGCGGCACCGAGCGCGTCATCTGTTCCAGGTAGTCCGGGCCCATCTCGTTCAGCCCCTCGGTGAGCACGTTGCCGGGCAGGACCGCGTTGATCGTGATGCCGTGGCGCGCCAGTTCCAGCGCGGCGGTGCGCATGAAACCCAGCTGCGCCGCCTTGCTGGCCGCGTAGTGCGCCCAGCCCGGATAGCCGGTGACGGGGCCGGTGATCGACGAGGTCAGGATCACGCGGCCTGCCTCGGCCTGCTTCAGCCAGGGCAGACAGGCCTGCACGGTGTAGAGCGCGCCGCGCGCATTGGTGTTCAGCACCAGGTCCCAGGCCGGCCCGTCGATCTCTTCCAGCGACGCGCTGGGGAAGATGCCGGCGTTGGCGCAGACGATGTCGATGCCGCCATGGTCCCGCGCCACGGCGCGCGCGGCGGCGTCCATCGAGGTGCGGTCGCCGACGTCCGCGGCATAGCCACGCGCCTGGCCGCCGGCGGCGACCAGTGCGTCGGCGCAGGCCTGGGCCGCGTCGCGCGAGCGCGCCATCACGGCCACGCGGACGCCCTGTTCGGCCAGGACTTCGGCGATGCCCTTGCCGATGCCCCGGCTGGCGCCGGTCACCACGGCGACTTTTCCTTGGATGGAAGCAAACATGGCGGGCTCCTGGTTGGATGGAGCCCCATCTTGCGCCGGCGCCGCCGCGCGCGCTTGACCTGCCGGGACAGTTGCTTGATCGGGCGCGACGCCTAGGGTCTACCCTGAGCGGCCATGGGGCGCGGCCATGGCGATCGTCGCGGTCTCCGGGTTGATCCTGAGCCGCCTTGCCGTCCGCGGTCAAAGTTCTGCGCGCCACGGCCTAACGACCGGCGGCCGGCCCGGCTGAAGATGGGGCCACCACGCAGCCCAGCCCGGAGCCCCCCATGGCAGAACGCAACGACGCCGCCTACCGGCGATACATCGATCAGCTGTCCGACCTGGCGCGCAGCGCGCTGCCGTTATACGGCGTGGACACGCGCGCCGACATCGGCCTGCTCAGCCATTCCGAGAACACGGTGTTCCGGATCGAGGACCGGCACGCCGGATTCAAGGCCGCGATGCGGATTCACCGCCCGAATTACCAGACGCGCAACGCCATTCAGACCGAGCTGGACTGGATGCGCGCGCTGAACGAGGCCGGCATCGGCACGCCGCAAGCCTTGCCCGCGCTGGACGGCACGGTGCTGCAGCGCGTCACGCGCGAGCCGGCGGGCACGCGTTATGTAGCGCTGTTCCGCTGGATCGACGGCGGTTTTCCCGATCCGGACAAGCTGGACGCCTCGCAGCGCCACCTGGGCTGGCTCAGCGCCCGCATGCACGCGCAGTCGCGCGCCTGGCGGCGTCCCGGCCATTTCGAGCGCATGGTCTGGGACCACGCCGGCACGGTGGGCCCGGCCGCGCATTGGGGACAGTGGGAACGCGCGCCGGGCCTGACGCCGGCACAGCGCGAGACCCTGCGCCTCACCGAGCGATTGCTGGGTCAACGGCTCGATGCCTTCGGCACAGGGCCGGAGCGCTTCGGCCTGATCCATGCCGACCTGCGCAGCGCCAATCTGCTGGTGGATGGCGAGCGCACCCATGTTATCGATTTCGATGATTGCGGCCTGGGCTGGTTTCTGCATGATATGGCTTCGACGCTCAGCTTCATCGAGCACCGCGCCGACCGGGACCGGCTGATGGATGCCTGGGCCGAGGGCTACTGCCAGGCCGGCAGCCTGTCCCAGGCGGAGCGGGATGAGTTTCCGACGTTCCTGATGCAGCGCCGCCTGCAATTGCTGGCCTGGATGGGCTCGCACAGCGAGACCGATCTGGCCCGCAGCCTGGGCGGCGCCTGGGTCGCGGCGACCGCGGAATTGGGGGCGGACTACATCCGGAAGATGGCTTGACGGCCCCTGCGTCCGGGGAGATGATCCGCCGGAATTGGAAGACCTCCAGCCTTACCGGAATCGAGGAATTGGAGCATGCGTGACACGTCCCCGCGCTTGCGCGCCACGCCCGCGGCGCGGTCGCAGGCGTCGAGCATCCTCTCGGCGGCCGCGACCGGCCTGGTGAGCTTCATCCTGCTCGAGGGCGGCGATCCGGACCGCGTGCTCGGGCTGGCCGGCGTGAGCGCCACGGCGCTGGGGCAGCCCGCCAGCAGCCTCGGACTCGACCTATATTGCCGGGTCATGGAGCAGGCGGCGGCCGATACCTGCAACGGCAACTTCGGCCTGCGTTACGGACAGCAGTACGAGCCGGGCCAGCTGGGTCTGCTGGGCTATGTCGCGCTGGCCTCGCCGACGGTGGGTGCGGCCTTCGAGAACATCGGCGGATTGTTCCATCATCACCAGCAGCGTTCCATCCTGCGCGTGGTGCGCCAGCCTGAGCTGAGCCGCATCGAATATCAGATCCTGGATCGCAGCATCGCCGCGCGACGCCAGGACGCCGAGCTGTCGCTGGGCATGTTCTTCAACATCCTGCGCCACGCGCTGGGCAGCCGCTGGTCGCCTGAGGCCGTGCTGTTCGAGCATGCGCGTCCGGAGTCCTGGCCCGAGCACGAGCGCAGCTTCGGCGCGCCGGCGCTGTTCGCGCAGCCCTGCAACGCCATCGTGCTGCCGACGCGGCAGCTGGACGCGCCCATGCCCGGCGCCGACGCCCATCTGCTGGCGCTGCTGCGGCACAACCTGGTTCAGCTGGGGCTGGCGGGCATGCCGGGCGAATCGCTGGTCGAGCGCGCCGCCGCCGCCATCCGCCGCCAGCTGGCCGACGGCGAGCCTTCGCTCGACGATGTGGCGCGGGCGCTGAACATCCCGAACTGGACGCTGCAGCGGCGCCTGCGCAACCACGGCTGCACCTATCAGGAGCTGCTGCTGGAGGTGCGCCGCGAGCTGGCGCTCAACTATCTGAAGGATCGCGAGATCCAGATTTCCGAACTGGCTTTCCTGCTCGGTTATTCCGAGATCAGCGCGTTTTCCCGCGCCTTTCACCGCTGGCTGGGCATGTCGCCCAGCGAGTGGCGGCGCGGCTACCTGGA
>NZ_JBICCO010000120.1:0-17635 GCF_043119405.1 Achromobacter sp. 413638 | reverse complement strand
CCACTGCGGACCGGCAAAGCCGGCTCCGCGTGGCCCCGGTCTGGGGGCGAGCGTCTTTCTAGGGACGTGAGGCGCTTGGCGCCGTCGGTTGCTTGAATGTGGTTGCCGCGGGCAGGCCGGATTTGGCCTTGCCCGCGGCTTGGCGCTGTCTACTTATTGACTAGCTTGGCGGGCTGCGCCAGCGCCACCAGCGCGCCGACCACCAGGCAGGCGGCCAGCATGTACAGGCCGGTGTTGGTGGTGCCGGTCATGTCCTTGAGCCAGCCGACCAGGTAGGGGCTGACGAAGCCGGCCAGGTTGCCCACCGAGTTGATCAGCGCGATGCCGGCCGCGGCGGCGGTGCCGCCCAGCAGCGCGGTCGGCAGGCTCCAGAACAGCGGCAGCACGGTGCAGATGCCGATGTTGGCCACGGTCAGCGCGACGATGGCCAGGACGGTGTTGCCGCTCCATACCGCCGAGAACAGCAGGCCCAGCGCGCCGAACAGCGCCGGAATGGCGACGTGCCAGCGGCGCTCGCGGTTGCGGTCGGAGTTGCGCGCGATCAGGATCATGCCGATGACCGCGAACAGGTTGGGCACCGCCGTCAACAGGCCGATGGCCAGCGGGCTCTGCACGCCGGTGGCCTTGATCAGCGTCGGCATCCAGAAACCAACCCCATACAGGCCCATCACGAACGAGAAGTAGATCAGCGCCATGGCCCAGACGCGCGGTTTGGCCAGCGCGGCGCGGATCGGCGGATCTTCCTTGTGCTGCTCCTCGGCGGCGATGTTGCGGATCAGCACGGCCTTTTCATTGGCGGTCAGCCACTTGGCCTTGTTGATGCGGTCGTCCAGCCACAGCAGCACCAGCACGCCGATGATGACCGACGGGATGCCCTCCAGCAGGAACAGCCACTGCCAGCCCGACAGGCCGTGGTCGCCATGGAAGGTGTTCATGATCCAGCCCGAGATCGGTCCGCCGATCAGGCCCGACATGGGCACCGCCGTCATGAAGAAGGTGGTGATGCGCCCGCGCCGCGCGGCCGGATACCAGTAGGTCAGGTACAGGATGATGCCGGGGAAGAAGCCCGCCTCGGCCGCGCCCAGCAGGAAGCGCAGCGCATAGAACATGGGCACGCTGCTCACGAACATCATGCACGAGGAAATGAGGCCCCAGGTGATCATGATGCGCGCGATCCAGACGCGCGCCCCGACCTTGTGCAGGATGATGTTGCTGGGAATCTCGAACAGGAAGTAGCCGATGAAGAAGATCCCGGCGCCCAGCCCGTACACCGTCTCGCTGAATTGCAGTTCCTGCAGCATCTGCAGCTTGGCGAAGCCCACGTTGACGCGGTCCAGATAGGCCACGACGTAGCAGACCACCAGCAGCGGCACCAGCCGCCACCCCACCTTGCGGTAGATCCGGTCTTCCTCTGACGCCGGTACCGCCGGCGCCGTGCCGGGGGCCATGGTGTTTTCCATTGCTAGTCTCCTGTCCTCTGTCGGGATGCGGCTGGCAGCCGGCCAGCCTGGCGGCGCGCCCGGTCCGCCTTGGGAGCGGCCGGCGCCACGCCAGCCTAGAACCCGCCGATTGACAGAAAGCTGAACAATCCGCCGGACCGCGCGCAAACCCCTAGACGCCGCGCCAGGCCGTTCCCGCCGGGCGCCGCAACCCGGCGCGTCGAGCGTATCCGTCCCCCTCCTTCGCCCTCCGCCCGCGGGTCGGCTCCATCCACGGTAAAATGCCCGGTTTCGCACAAAAGTCATCAGGATAGGATCAATCATGGAAGCCGAACGTCAGAACCAGCTCGCCGCCCGCCTCGCCGACTACGCGGAGCGCGAACAGGCTCTACGGAGGTATCTTTGACTACGATGCCAAAGCCGAACGCCTGCAAGTCGTAAACGCCGAGCTGGAAGATCCCTCGGTCTGGAACGATCCCAAGCACGCCCAGGACCTGGGCCGTGAGAAGAAAGCCCTGGAAGACGTGGTGGAAACGCTGACCGCGCTGGGCACCGGCCTGTCCGACTCGAACGAGCTGTTCGAGCTGGCCGCCTCGGACGACGACGACGCCACGCTCGAATCTATCGAGCTGGACGCCAACGGCTTCCAGGAAAAGCTGGAAGCGCTGGAATTCCGCCGCATGTTCTCGAACCCGGCCGACCCGCTGAACTGCTTCCTGGACATCCAGGCCGGCGCCGGCGGCACGGAAGCGCAGGACTGGGCCTCGATGCTGCTGCGCCAGTACCTGAAGTACGCCGAGCGCAAGGGCTTCAAGGCCGAAGTGCTGGAAGAATCCGAAGGCGAAGTCGCGGGTCTGAAGTCCGCCACCATCAAGATCGAGGGCGAGTACGCCTTCGGCTACCTGCGCACCGAGACCGGCGTGCACCGCCTGGTGCGCAAGAGCCCGTTCGACTCCTCGGGCGGCCGCCACACGTCGTTCGCCAGCGTGTTCGTCTACCCCGAGGTCGACGATTCCTTCGAGGTCGAGGTCAATCCGGCCGACCTGCGCGTGGACACCTACCGCGCGTCCGGCGCCGGCGGCCAGCACATCAACAAGACCGACTCGGCCGTGCGCCTGACGCACATGCCGACCGGCATCGTGGTGCAGTGCCAGAACGACCGTTCGCAGCACCGCAACCGCGCCGAAGCCATGCAGATGCTGAAGTCCAAGCTCTACGAGCTGGAAATGCGCAATCGCATGGCCGAGCAGCAGAAGCTGGAAGACTCCAAGACCGACGTGGGCTGGGGCCACCAGATCCGTTCCTATGTGCTGGACCAGAGCCGCATCAAGGACCTGCGCACCAACGTGGAAATCTCCAACACCCAGAAGGTGCTGGACGGCGACCTGGACCCGTTCATCCAGGCCAGCCTGAAGCAAGGCGTCTGAGCGGCCCGTCCCTTACATCGATCGCATCCGGAGGTCCCTGAATGACTCACACCGTCGCCATCCTCACCGGCGCCTCGCGCGGCATCGGCGCCGCCATGGCGCGCCAGCTGGCCAAACCGGGCACGCGCCTGATCACGCTGGCCCGCCGCGAGGATCCCGAGCTGGCCGCGCACGCGCGCGCCCAGGACGCGCAGCTGGAGCAGCTGGCCGTGGACCTGTCCGACCTGCGCGCCGCCGAACAGGCCGCCGAACGGATCTGCGCCGCGCTGCCGCGCGACGCCAAGCGCTACCTGCTGATCAACAACGCGGGCACGGTGCACCCGGTGTCCGGCACCGACGCGCTGATCGACGGCCAGGCCATCGCCTCGGCCTTCAACCTGAACGTCACCGCCGTCATGCTGCTGACCGCGCGCTTCCTGGCCGCGGTCGAGGACCTTCCGGCCGACCGCCGCGTGCTGAACATCTCGTCCGGCGCGGGCCGCAATCCCAACGCCGGCTGGGGCGTGTACTGCGCCACCAAGGCGGCGCTGGACATGTACTCGCGCGTGGTCAAGCAGGAACAGGGCGAGACCGGCGCGCGCGTCGTCTCGCTGGCGCCCGGCATCGTCGACACCGACATGCAGGTCGCGATCCGCTCCAGCGACCCGGCGCATTTCCCCGCGCTGTCCAAGTTCCAGGAATTCCACGCCACCGGCAAGCTGTCCTCGCCCGCCAACGTGGCCACCCGCATCCTCGCCTACCTGGATCGCGACGATTTCGGCACGACTGAAATCGACGACATCCGCAATTACGACTGATCCCCCACCATGACCGACAACACGACCGCTCCGGCCACCGCCCAGGATGAAAACCGCTTGATCGCCGAACGGCGCGCCAAGCTGGCCAAACTGCGCGAAACCGGGGTCGCGTACCCCAACGACTTCGTTCCCGACGCCCGCGCCGCCGCGCTGCACGACAAGTACGACGGCCAGGAGCAGGAAGCCCTGGCCGCCAACCCTGTCACCGTCAAGGTGGCCGGACGCATGATGCTCAAGCGCGTCATGGGCAAGGCCAGCTTCGCCACGCTGCAGGACAGCAGCGGCCGCATCCAGATCTACCTGGAACGCGGCGCGCTGGGCGAGGACGTGTACGCGGCCTTCAAGCAATGGGACATCGGCGACATCATCGCGATCGAGGGGTCGGTCTTCAAGACCAACAAGGGCGAGCTGTCGGTGCATGCCACCACCGCGCGCCTGCTGTCCAAGTCGCTGCGTCCGCTGCCGGACAAGTTCCACGGCGTGGCCGACCAGGAACTGCGCTACCGCCAGCGCTACGTCGACCTCATCATGACCGACGCCACGCGCCGCACCTTCGAGGCGCGCAGCAAGGCCATGGGCAGCATCCGCCAGTTCATGCTGAACGCCGGCTTCCTGGAAGTGGAAACGCCGATGCTGCACCCTATCCCGGGCGGCGCCGCGGCCAAGCCCTTCGTCACGCATCACAATGCGCTGGACATGGAAATGTTCCTGCGCATCGCGCCCGAGCTGTACCTCAAGCGCCTGATCGTGGGCGGCTTCGAGCGCGTGTTCGAGGTCAACCGCAACTTCCGCAACGAAGGGGTCAGCCCGCGCCACAACCCTGAATTCACGATGATGGAGTTCTACGCAGCCTTCGCGGACTACCGCTGGCTGATGGACTTCACCGAAGAGCTGATCCGCCAGGCCGCCATCTCGGCCACCGGCAGCGCCGTGCTCACCTATCAAGAGCGCGAGCTGGACCTGTCCAAGCCCTTCGACCGCCTGACCATCTGCGAAGCCATCCTCAAGTACGCGCCCGGCTACACCCAGGCGCAGCTGGACGATGCCGCCTTCGTGCGCGCCGAGCTGAAGAAACTGGGCGCCGACGCCGACGGCCCGGTGCTGTCGCGCGCCGGCCTGGGCGCGCTGCAGCTGGCGCTGTTCGAGGAAACCGCCGAAGCCAAGCTCTGGAACCCGACCTACATCATCGACTACCCGGTCGAGGTTTCGCCGCTGGCGCGCGCGTCCGACGCGCGCGAGGGCATCACCGAGCGCTTCGAGCTGTTCATGACGGGCCGCGAGATCGCCAACGGCTTCTCCGAGCTGAACGACCCCGAGGACCAGGCCGAGCGCTTCCGTGCGCAGGTCGAAGCCAAGGACGCCGGCGACGAGGAAGCCATGTACTACGACGCGGACTACATCCGTGCGCTGGAATACGGCATGCCCCCGACCGGCGGCTGCGGCATCGGCATCGACCGTCTGATCATGCTGCTGACCGACAGCCCCAGCATCCGCGACGTGATCCTGTTCCCGCACCTGCGCCGCGAGGACTGAGGCCGGGAACCGCGCCATGTTCTTCAAGATCCTGGTGCTGCTGGCGGTCGCCGCCGGGCTGGTCTACCTGATCAGGCAACCCCGGCGCGGCCAGGCCGCCGGCGCTTTTCACGCCGCGCCGGCGCGCCGCAAGCCGGCCTTCGTGGCGCTGTGCGTCGGCGCCGCGCTGTCGCTGCTGGCTTCGCTGATGAGCGCGGTGCTGTGGATGGGCGCGGTGGCCGGCGGCGTGACCGGCGGCGGCTATCGCGGCCAGGCCGACTACCTGCTGCCCGTGGCAGGGTGCCTGCTGGCGCTGGCCGTGGCCTGCGCGGTGGGTGCGTTCTTCAAGCGCAGAGGCTAGGGCAGCGCCCCAGCCAACGGCCACTTCCCCGCCCCCGCTGGCAGCGCCGGCAGGCAGGCCTGCAACATCGCCTCGATGAAGGCATCCGGCGCCAGCCTGCCGCCCGGTCGATACCATTGCACCGTCAGGTTCATGCTGCCCAGCACGCAGCGCTTGATCACACGCGCGTCGCCGGCCAGCAGGCCGGCGTACACGGCAGCGGCCACCGTTTCCTGCCACATCCCTTCGTAAAGATCGCTCAGGACCTTGACGCCGCGCTGGCTCTGAGCCGACAGGCTGCGCCATTCATAGACCAGCGCATTCATCGCATCCCCGCCCGCGCCGTGCAGCATGCTCCACATATGCACGCGGAACAGCGCGGCCAGCCGGTCCGCCGGCGCGGCATAACGCGCCAGCGCCTGCCGGCCATGGTCCAGCACTTCCTGGATGCCGTTGTCCATCACCGCGACCAGGATCTCCTCCTTGCTGCGGAAATGATGGAACAGGCTGCCCGATTGCAGCCCCACGGCCTTCGCCAGTTCGCGCACCGTGGTGCGTTCATAGCCGTGTTCGCGGAACAGGCGTCCGGCGGTCAGGATCACCTCGCGGCGGCGCGCGGAGTCCGGGCCTTCGTCGCGCACCGCGCCGCGGATGTCCGGGTCGCCGTCCCGCTTGTCCATGTTCGCTACAGCCGCTCCAGGATGGTGGCCGTGGCCATGCCGTGGCCGATGCACATCAGCTGCATGCCGAACTGTCCGTCGATGGCGCGCAGCCCGGCCAGCATCTTGGCCATCAGGCCCGCGCCGGTCGCGCCCAGCGGATGGCCGTGCGCGATGGCGCCGCCCCAGGGATTGACACGCTCGGGATTGGCGCCTGTGGCGCGCAGCCAGGCCAGCACCACGCTGGCGAAGGCCTCGTTGATCTCGATCCAGTCCAGGTCGCGCAGCGTCAGGCCGGCGCGCGCCAGCGCCCGCTCGGCGGCGGGGATCACGCCCGTCAGCTGCAACACCGGGTCCGAGCCGATCGCCACCCGCGCCTTGAAGCGCGCCAGCGGACGCAGACCGTCGGCCAGCGCGGCGTCCATGTCGGCCAGCAGCACGGCGGCGGCGCCGTCGGACAGCTGGCTGGCATTGGCGGCGGTCACGCCGCCCTGCCCCGGCGGCCGCAGCGCCGGCGCCATCGCCGCCATGCGCGCGGGGTCAGTGTGTTCGCGGATGCCTTCATCGCGCGCCGGCACGCCGGCGGGGGCTGGCAGCAGCTCGTCGTGCAGGCCGGCGCCCGCCGCCGCCCAGGCGCGGGCATGGCTCTGGCGCGCCCAGTCGTCCATCTCGGCGCGCGTCAGCCCCCAATGCTCGGCGATGCGTTCGGCGCTCTCGATCTGGTGCACCAGCGGATAGCGTTGCAGCAATGCGGGATTGAGCGTGTCGAAGCCCCGGAACTCACCCTGACCCAGCGTCACGTCCAGGAACATGGGCACGCGGCTCATGCTCTCGACGCCGCCGGCGATCACATAGCGCATGTCGCCGGCGGCGATGGCCTGGGCGCCGAAATGCACGGCCTGCTGGCTGGACCCGCACATGCGGTTCAGCGACACGCCCGGCACCGTCTCAGGCAGTCCGGCCAGCATGGCGGCCAGGCGGCCGATGTTGGCGCCCTGCTCGCCCGCCTGGCTGACGCAGCCGGCGATCAGGTCGTCGACCCGCTCGCCGGGCAGCCCGGCCCGCCGCAACAGGCCCGTCACCGCGCTGGCCAGCAAATCGTCTGGCCTCGTATCGGCCCAGACACCGCCGCGCTTGCCGAAAGGCGTGCGCACGGCTTGCACGATCACCGCTTCATTCATGCCGCGTTCTCCTCGGCGTAAAGCGTTTCGATTTCATGCGCGTAAGCGCGATAGATGCTGGCGCGGCGCACCTTCATGGTCGCCGTGACTTCGCCGTCATCATGATCCAGTTCCTTGGTCAGCAGGTGGAAGCGCTTGATCTGCGCCACCGGCGCGAGGCCCTGGTTGGCGCGCGCGATCTCCTGCTCGACCAGCGCGCGCACCTGTGGATGCTCGGCCAGCGAACGGAAGTGCGTGAAGGCGATGCGGCGCGACTCGGCCCACTTGCCGACCGTGTCGAATTCCAGCTGCACCAGCGCCGACACGTACTTGCGTCCGTCAGCGATCACGATGCACTCCTTCACATAGGGACTGCCCTTGACCGCGTTCTCGATCTCGGACGGCGTAAGGTTCTTGCCGCCGGAGGTGATCATGATGTCCTTCATGCGGTCGACGATGCGCACCCGCCCGCCCTGCACCGCCACCACGTCGCCCGTGTGCAGCCAGCCGTCACGCACGGTATCCGCCGTGGCCTGCGGGTTCTTGTAGTAACCCTCGAACACCATATCGCCGCGCACCTGCAGTTCGCCGGATTCGCCGACGCGCCAGCCCACGCCGGCGATGGGCTCGCCCACGGTGCCCACTTTGACGCGGTCAGGATGCTGGCCGAAGATCATGCCGGAGGACTCGGTCAGGCCATAGACCTCCAGCAGCGGCACGCCGATGTTGCGGAAGTAGCGCACCACGTCCGGCGGAATCGGCGCCGCGCCGGTCATCGCCACCCGCACGCGCCGCAGGCCGATGAAGTTCTGCAAGGCGCGCAGCACCAGCCAGTACCACAGCGCATGGGTCCAACGTTCGCGCCAGCTGTATTGCGCCGACGACTTTTCCAGGAACGGCGCGCAGGCCGCCAGCGCCCGCCGGTACAGCCATTGCTGCAGGCGTCCGGCTTCCTGCATCTTGATGGAAATCGCCGCGTGCAGTTTTTCCCAGATGCGCGGCACGCCCAGGAAGATCGAGGGCGCGACCTCGCGCAGGTCTTCCTGCACGGTGCGGATGGATTCGCCAAAATTCACCTGCGAACCCACGTAGATCGGCACGAAGGTGGACAGCATCTGCTCGGCCACGTGGCACAGCGGCAGATAGGACAGGTGCACGCTGCGCGCGTCCATCTCCAGCCGCTCGGCGATGCCCCAGGCCACGCCGCGCATATTGCGGTAACTCAGCATCGCACCCTTGGGCTTGCCGGTCGAGCCCGAGGTGTAGATCATCAGCCCGATATCGGCCAGGCGCTGGCCATCCAGCGCAGCATCCAGCGCTCCCTGTTCGAGGTCCTGGCGCCGCTGGCCGTCTTCCTCGACCTGCGCGAAGGTAACGATGCGCGCGCGCTCGGCGACGGCATAGGAACGCAGGCCCTTGGTCTCGATCACGACGATGCGGCGCAGGCCCGGCAGGCGGTCGGCGACCTGCAGCACCTTGTCGACCTGCTCCTGGTCCTCGCACACGACCAGTTCGATGTCGGCATGTTCCAGCACATAGCCCATTTCCTCGGCCGGGCTGGTGGCGTACACGCCCACGGCGACCGCGCCCACCGCGCCCGCGCCCATCTGCGTCAGCAGCCATTCGATGCGGTTCTCGGAGACGATGGCCACGCGCCCGCCCGGCGCCAGGCCCAGCGCGCGCAACCCCAGGCCGACGCGGCAGGCGCGCCGCCAGTATTCCGCCCAGCTACTGGGCTTCCAGATGCCAAAGTCCTTCTGGCGCAAGGCCAGCCCGTCCGGCTGGCGCCGCGCCTGCTCGCGCAGCATCTGCGGCAGCGTCAGCTCGGGCCAGGCCGGGCGCGCTTCGCCCACCACCGACATGCGGTCGCGCGCGCCGCTCATGACAGCCACCGCTTGCGGCGCTTGTAGTGCTTGATGTCGCGGAAGCCGCGCGTCTCGCCGGCGCCGCCCACGCCCAGGTAGAACTCGCGCACGTCCGGGTCCGCCGCCAGCTTGTCGGCGCTGCCGTCTATCACCACCTTGCCGGTCTCCATGATGTAGCCGTAGTGCGCCACCGCCAACGCCACGGAGGCGTTCTGCTCCACCAGCAGCATGGCCACGCCCTGCTCGCGGTTGATGCGCGCGATGATGGAAAAGATGTTCTCGACCAGCATGGGCGACAGGCCCAGCGACGGTTCGTCCAGCAGCATGAGCTTGGGCTGCGCGATCAGCGCCCGGCCGATGGCCAGCATCTGCTGCTCGCCGCCCGACAGATAGCCGGCCAGGCCCTTGCGCCGTTCATGCAGCCGGGGAAAGTAGCCGTACACCAGGTCGAAGTCCGGCTTGGCGTCGCGCCGCCCCGTCAGCGCATAGGTGGCGGCCACCAGGTTTTCCTCGACGCTCAGGTCCTCGAACACGCGCCGCCCTTCCATCACATGCGCCAGCCCGGCGCGCACCAGGTTCTGCGGCCGCGCGCCGGCGGTGTCGCCGCCATCGAAAGCGATGCGCCCGGCCACCAGCGCGCCATCCTCCAGGTCCAGCAGCCCTGACACGGCCTTGAGCGTGGTGGACTTGCCCGCGCCGTTGCTGCCCAGCAGCGCCACGATGCCGCCGGCCGGCACGGACAGGGACAGGCCGCGCAGCACCTGCACCGCCTTGTTGTAGACGACTTCGATGTTGTTGATGTCCAGCAGCGCGCGCGGCGCTTCCTGTCCCTCGGTCATGGCCGCGTCCGCCTTACTTGAGCACGATCCAGTCTGAAGCCGGCACCATCTGCTTCTGCTTCACGTCGGCGCGGTAGATCCGGCCCACGGGAATGGAATTGCCCTTCATGCTGATGGGCACGCCGATCAGGCCGCCGGTGTCGAAATCCTTGATGCCGTCCAGCGCCGCCTTCATGTTGGTCGCGCTCAGGTCCTTGCCCGCGTCCAGCGTGCGCTTGGCCGCCTCGGTGAACAGCATGGCGGCCAGGAAGCCCTGCATGTAGCCCGTGCTCTGGTACTGCGGCCGCATTTCGCGGATCTTCTTCAGCATGGGCGCGTCGGCCGCCTGGTCGTAGTAATAGCGGTACGGCATCACGCCCATGAAGCCCTCGGCGTCCTCGCCCATCTGCATCACGGTGGAATTGTCCATGGTCCAGAAGGTGCCCATGTACTGCGTCTTCAGGCCCATGCGCTTGCCCTGCCCGACGAATTCCGGAATCGGCGCCAGCACGTAGCCGTGGAAGATGGTGTAGTCCGGATCGGCGCGGCGCAGCTTGATGACCTCGGTGGACACGTCCACGCTACCCGGCGGCGTCATGATCTCGGTGGCCACCTTCAGGCCCAGCTTCTCGGCCACGGCGCGCGAGCTGGCGATGGGATCGCGGCCGAACTCGGTGTCCGAATACACGAAGGCGACCTTGGCGCCCGGCTTTTCCTTGGCGATGTAGCGCAGCAGGATGCCGAACATCTCGGTATAGTCCGGCCCCAGCATGAACTGGGCCGGATACTTGGCCGGGTCGTTCAGTTCGGTGGCGAAGGACGCGCCGGTCATCAGGATGTTGCCCGCGCGGTTGAGTTCGGCGTTGATTGTCTTGGAAAAGCCGGTGGAATCGCCGTAGTAGAAGTTGACCTTGTTCTGGCTGGTGATCTTCTTGAAGGCGGCCACCGAGGCGTCGACCTTGTAGGCGGTGTCTTCCGGCACGTAGCGCAGCTTGCGGCCCTTGATGCCGCCCTGGTCATTGACGATCTTCACATAGTCGGTGATGCCGGCGTGGATGCCCTGGCCGGCGAAGGCGAACACGCCGCTCAGCGGGATCGAGCCGCCCAGCACCAGGTCTTCCTCGGCCTGGGCCGCGGGCGCCGCGGCCAGCGCCGCCGCCAGCCCCAAGGGGGCCAGCCATTTCAACAAACCGCCTGTCGGGATACGCTTCATGGGATGTCTCCTTGTGGTCTGCTTGTAGTCTGCTTATCTGCGGCGTCCGGGCTAGGTGCGGAACGGCCAGAGGTGAAAATAGCGGCGCACACGCCGCCAGATTTCCGCGAGCCCCAGCGGCTCGAAGATCAGGAAGCCCACGATCAGCAGGCCGAACACGATGGTGCGCACGGGCGAGATCAGGCTCAGCGCGTCGCCGCCGACCGGCAGCCAGCCCACCACCAGCTTGAGCATCTCGGGCACCATGGTCATGAAGGCCGCGCCCAGGATGGAGCCCAGGATCGATCCCATGCCGCCCACGATGACGGCGGCCAGGAAGAAGATCGACATGATCAGAGGAAAGCTCTCCGGCGTGACCACGCGGAAGAAGTAGGCCCACAGACCGCCGGCCACGCCCGCGTAGAACGAGGACAGGCCGAAGGACAGCAGCTTGTAGCGCAGCAATCGGATGCCCAGCACCTCGGCCGAGATGTCGCGGTCGCGGATGGCGATGAAGGCGCGGCCGATGCGCGTGCGGAACAGATTGGCCGCGCCCAGCACCATCAGCGCGGTCAGCGGCACGATCAGCCAGTAGATCCGGAACGAGGTGTCCAGGTCGACCCCGAACAGCCGCGCGGGCGGCACCTGCAGGCCGGCGGTGCCGCCGGTGAACGACCCGTTGGCGAAGATGAAGTGCGCGATGAAGGACGCGGCGATCGTGGAGATCGCCAGGTACAGCCCCTTCACCCGCAGCGACGGCACGCCCACCACCAGCCCGCCCAGCATCGCCACCACGCCGGCCGCCAGCAGGTTTAGCAGCGTCGGCGTGCCCAGCCTTTGCTCCAGCACCGCCACCGTGTACGCGCCCAGGCCCATGAAGGCGGCTTGCCCCAGGCTGACCAACCCCGTGTAGCCGGTCAGGATGTTCAGCCCGGTGGCGCTGGCCACATTGATGGCCACCAGACAGGCCAGGTACAGCCAGTAGGCGTCGGCCACGAAGGGAAACAGCGCCAGCGCCGCCGCCAGGAACAGCAGCCAGAGCCGCTGCACGCGCGTATCGAACAGCGCCTCGTCCGCCTGGTAGGTCTGCTTCGCGGTCGCGATGCGCATGGTTCAGAGCCTCTCGATTTCACGGGTGCCGAACAGGCCGTAAGGCCGGACCATCAGCACCGCCACCAGCACCAGGAAAGTGGCCAGCAGCTTGTATTCGCCGCCCAGGTAGGCGCCGGCCCAGGCTTCCAGCACGCCGATGAACAGCCCCCCCGCCAACGCGCCGACGACGCTGTCCAGGCCGCCCACGATCACCACCACCAACACCGACAGGCCGAACACGCCCATCGACGAGGAAATGCCGCCGATGGCGCCGACGATCACGCCCGACACCGCCGCGATCGCGCCCGCCGCCACCCAGGCCAGCGAGAACACGCGCGGCACGTTGATGCCCATGGCGTAGGCCGCGCCCTGGTCGGCAGCAGTGGCGCGCAGGGCCACGCCGCCGCGCCAGTAGCGGAATATCGCCAGCACCACCAGGATCAGCGCCGCCGCCACCCAGAAGCCGTAGAACACCTTGGGCGCCACGAACGCCTCGCCCACCATCACCGGCGAACGCGGCATGAACTCCGGCAGCCGCCGCTGGTCGGCCGTCCAGACCAGCTCGACCACGCCCACCAGGATCGAGGCCAGCCCCACCGTCACCATGAACACCGAGATCGGCGACTCGCCCAGCATCGGACGTATGGTCAGGCGCTCGACCACCGCGCCCAGCAGGCCCGAGGCCGCCACCGCGCCGGCGATGGCCAGCCAGACCGGCCAATCCATGCCGGCGGCGAAGGCATAGAACGCGTAGGCGCCCATCATCAGGAACTCGCCGATGGCGATGTTGACCACGCGGGTCGCCTTGTAGACGATCACGAAGGCCAGCGCCGCCAGCGCGTACAGGCCGCCGCTGCCCAGCCCGGCCAGCGTCACCTCCAGAAAGAACAGCCCGTCCATCAGGCCGCCTCCCGCAGGCGGCGGCGCAGGTCGCCCACGTCGCCCGCGCCCAGGTATGCCTTGATCACCTCGGGATCGGCCTGCACCTGCGCCGGCGCGCCGTCGGCGATCACCTGACCGAAGTTCAGCACCACCACGTGATCGGACAGGTCCATGACCATGCCCATGTCGTGCTCCACCATCAGCACCGTCACGCCCCATTCGGCGCGCGCGTCCAGGATGAAGCGCGCCATGTCCTCGGTCTCTTCACGATTCATGCCGGCCACCGGCTCGTCCAGCATCAACACCTTGGGCCGCATCGCCAGCGCCCGCGCCAGTTCCACGCGCTTGCGCAAGCCGTAGGACAGCGCCGACACCGGCGCGTGGCGGATGTGGTCGATCTCCAGGAAATCGATGATGCGTTCCTCGATCTCGGCGCGCAGCGCCATTTCCTCGCGCCGCGCGCGGCCCAGGTACAGCAGCGCGTCCAGCACGTTGCTGCGCAGGTGCGCGTGACAACCCAGCTTGATGTTGTCCAGCACCGTCATGCCGCGGAACAGCGAGATGTTCTGGAAACTGCGAGCCAGTCCCAGCCTGGCGCGCTCGGGCGCTGGCTTGCGCGTGATATCGGCGCCCTGGAAACGGATCTGGCCCGAGGCGGGATGGTAGAAGCCGGAGATGGTGTTGAACAGCGAGGTCTTGCCGGCGCCGTTGGGTCCGATCACGGTGGTGATGGAGCCGGGCTGCACGCGAAAACCCACGCCGGTCAGCGCCTTGATACCGCCGAACGCCAGCGTGATCCCGTCCACCTCCAGCAAGGGGGCGCTGTCGGATTGATCCACCTGTAGTCTCCTCGCAGGGACGCGAAGTCCGCTTCTTGTCGAGCCGGCAGGCCGGCGCGCGAGGCGACGGCCCTTCGGTATCCAGCAAGCACTGGCGACAACCCGCGAGGCAGGCGATGCAACGAACCTGTCTTAACCTACGCCAATACAGCGCCGGAAAATCGTTCTATGCGTTACGCTAGCTTGGCGTGACAACAAACCAAGCAAGCGCTCGGTCCAGAACATAGCATCGCGGTTTTTGAACAAGTAGCTGGTATTTACCCGGTATCCGTCCCAGCCCGCGCCCTACCCCGGAGACTCGCCATGAACACCGGTCTGCCCGCCTTCCGCACGCTCATCCTCCAAACCGGCGGCGCCGCCGCCACGCTGACGCTGAACCGGCCCGACGCGCTCAACGCCATCGACGTGGCCATGGCCGAAGACCTGCAGCGCGCCGCCCAGTGGCTGGAAACCCGCGCCGACATTCGCGTGGTCACGCTGCAGGGCGCGGGCAACGCGTTCTGTGCGGGCGGCGACATCTCGATGTTCGAAGGCGCGGCCTGCGCGGTGCGCGCGTCGCTCATGGACCTGTTCACGCCACTCAACGATTTTCTCGTGCGCGTCGCGCGCATGGACAAGGTCTGGCTGGCGCAGGTGCATGGCATCGCCGCGGGCGCCGGTCTGTCGCTGACGCTGGCCTGCGACCTCGCGATCGCCGAGGCCGGCACGCGCTTCATGACGGCGTATCTCAAGCTGGGCGCCACGCCCGATGCCGGCATGACGCACGGTCTGATGCGCACAGTGGGACCAAAGCGGGCGCTGGACCTGCTGCTGCGGCACGATCCGTTCAGCGCCGAGGAAGCGCTGTCCTGGGGCCTGGTCACCCGAGTAGCACCGACCGGTCAGCTGCGCGAACAGGCGGCGGCCTACGCGGGCGCCATCGCCGCCCATGCGCCGCACAGCATCGCCGGCGCCAAGCGGCTGCTGCGCACGGCGGCGCAGGCCACGCTGGAAACCCAGCTCAGTGAAGAAACCGCCTGCTTTCTGCAAAGCGCGACGCGGGCAGATTTCGCCGAGGGCGTGGCGGCGTTCCGCGCAAGGCGGCCGCCGCGGTTCACGGGGGCTTGAGGCTGGCTGCCGCAGGATGGACGGCCTGCGGGCAGCACGCTAGCGTGCTTTGGCGCGGGCCTTGCCTAGCCCCATCGGCAAGCGTCTCGGAGAGCCGCAAGACGCGATGGTTTGCACGTCTTGCCATCGGTCCTGCATTCATCGCAAGTCGTACATGCCGAGACTGTACCGCCAATACTCCCCTTGGTAAAAAAAGGACTCCCACATGCCTGAAGAGACCATTTTCACCATGACCCTGGAACCCGCTCTGCACGCCGCATTCCTGGCACAGGCCGCCGCCGAGAATCGGCCCGCGTCCCAGATCGTTAGCGAACTAATGCGCGACTATGTCGCCCAGCATCAGCCGGCTCGCGACCATGACGACTACCGACGCGGCAAGATCGACGCCGCACGCGCCTCCATGCGCGCCGGCCTGGGCCGCCCGAACGACGAGGTCGAAGCCGTCTACGCCGCCAGACGTAAACGAACCGCCACGGAAGACAAGGCGTGACCGTCGTCTGGACGCCGCAAGCCGAACAGGATCGCTCTGATATCTGGGATTACATCGCCGCCGACAGCGCCGCAGCCGCGGCGCATGTGGACCAGCTTTTCAGCCTGGCTGCCGCCAAGCTCGCCACACACCCGCGCATCGGCAAGCCTGCAGACGTTCCCGGCGTGCGCGAACTCGTTCCGCATGAACGGTATCGGCTGGCCTATGAAATCGCGCCGGACGGCACGGTATGGATCCTGGCCTTGACCCACACGGCACGTAGATGGCCGCCGCTGCACAGATGACGTGCCAGCAGGCGGCCCCAGCCTTGCAAGATAGGACTACTTCACCGTCACCGAGATCGTGCTGCTCAGGTCCGGCCCATAAGAGCGATGCGCGCCGTCGGCGAACTGCATGGTCAGCGTGTGCTTGCCCGGCGCGAGCTTGAGCTCGGTTTCGGTCTGGCCCTTGCCAAAGTGGATGTGCGTGTCGTCCGTCGGCACGACCTCGCCCTTGGGCACGGGCTTACCGTCAACGATCAGGTGGTGGTGCCCGGAACCGGCGCTCATGTCGCCGGCCGGTTTGACGGCCATGCCGTCCACGCCGAACTTCACCTTCACCGGGCTAGCCACCGTGGCCCCGTCCTTGGGTTCGACAAAATACACCTTGTCGGCCGCCTTGGCTGCCAGACTCGCGCTCAACAAGACCGCGCCAGCCAAGCCGGCGCAAATGCGGGCAAACGATACTGCTTGCATCATGGCATCCTCCTTGCGTTGAACAAGATGGCCCGGCCATTGGTGGCCTGCGGCCGAGTGGACGCGGCGCATCGCGCCGCACCCGCGCCCTATTCTCGCAGAAGCCCGCCGCCGCAAGCGTGACACTTTGCTGCGACGCAGCCCGGCTCCGCTGCCTGCCGCCGATTCACCCTGCGGTCTCAGGCTCCGCGCTTTTCCACCGCCTGCGCCCAGCGACGCGCCACCGACGGCGAGGTCGCGCAGGTCGCGGACTCCGTGACCACGCGCACCGCGCGCTCCAGCAACTGGATATCCGCCTCGTGCTGGCGCGCCACGTGGGGATCCTCGAAGAAGATCACGCGCTGGCATTGGTGTTCCAGCACCAGTTCGGCGATTTGCGCGTCGCCGCCCAGCGGCCCGCTCAGGTAGCGATGTACCCAGGGCTTGTCCTTGGGCCAGCCGCGCGACCAGGCCAGGTCGTTGAGCCGCCCGCCCGTCGTGCCAGTGGCCACGCGCCGGGCGAAACGCGACAACACGTCGAAATGCTCGCTGGCGAAGGCCACCATCTCATCCTTGAGCGCATCGTGGGCGATCAAGGCCAGCGTCTGGCCTTCGTAATCGAACATGCGGGACAGCGACGCGTCCGGCGTCAGGCCTGCGTGCACGCGCTCGACCTCCATCCATTCGATGGCGCCGGCCAGCGTCGAGATGAACGGGCGACCGTGGGTGATGCACTGCCGCTTGAGCGCCAGCGCCTCGGGAAAAATCGAGGAAGGATCGACCGGATCGATCAGGTAGATGGCGCCGTCGAACGGCGCCTGGCCGTCGCGACCTTCGGTGACGCGCGCCACCAGTTTCATCAGCCCGCCCTCGCGGCCATAGGGATAGCGGATCAATCCGCTGTAGCCCTGCAACATGCCCTCGCGCACGATGGCGTCGTGCGTGCGACCCACGGTGTGCAGCTGCACGCCCAGTTCACGGATGGTGGCGGAACTGGCGCGCAACCAGGTGAACAGCGCGGCATCGGGGGTTTCATGGTGCAGCCGGTTGGCGGCCAATCCAAAACGCAGTTGGGCAGCGGGCATCGATGAACTCGGTCGAATGGACTCGGTGAATGGCCTCGGCCTGACAGACCTGATCGAACAAACTCGGGCCGACAGACTCGTTCGGAAAGCGTCAGCGGGACGCTGGGGCGCCAAACGCGCTGACGAAGCCTTGATGATACCGTGAGGCCCCGCCCACGTGACGTGGGGGGGGGGGGGGGGGGCGGGGGGGGGGGGGGGGCCGGGCCCGCGGCCCGCCC